>CANAUI010000093.1 GCA_947364715.1 uncultured Clostridium sp. | reverse complement strand
AAAAAAACTTTTTTAATTTTTTTCAAAAAATACTTGACTTTTTATAGTTGGTCTTGTATTATTAAAATGTGGTGGAAGATTTTTAATTTTATTTATTAGCTTTTCGCAGTCTATATCATAGTTTTGTTTTATCTCAATTATATCTTTATCTTCATTTTTACATTCAATATATAGTTCTTCTTCCCTCTCTCTAAATATACTATCTAATAGTGGATCATCTATATATTTCTCAATGTCCTTTATTTTTAGCATATTGCCACCTCCTTGTTAACGATATTTCGTTTATATTATATCGCTAATAAAGAGATATTGCAATAGTATTTTAGCGATTTTTCGTCAGCGTTATTTCGTTAGTTTTGTTATACTCATTTTATAGTTAAGAAAAGAGGGATTTTATGCAACTTTCAGAAGCTGTTAGAAGAAGAATTATAAATTTAGCAAATGAGAGAAATATAACTTTACATAGGTTATCTTTAGAGTCTGGAATATCATATTCTACATTAAGTAGTTTTATAAATGGAAAAAGTCAAAGTCCAAAACTTGTTACTCTATTACATATATGTGAGGGATTTGGAATTGAATTAAATGAATTTTTTACTGATAAATTATTTAAAGATGTAGAAGAAGATTGATATTTTGCGGTTTATAAGAATATAAAAATTTCATTTGACATATAATAAAAAAAGTAGTATACTATATTTAACTTAAGTTATTCAATGTGAGGTCATTTGAATAGCACGAACTAAATGGGTAGCAACATTTAGTTCTATTTTTTTGCCTAAAAAATAGAAGTGCAGTAGCAATACACTTCTATCAACTATTTCTAGTCTTGTTTGTCTTCTGGCTTTTTGTCTTCGTATGTACTTAATAGTAACACAATTAGACGCCAGATTAATTCAAATGAGGTCATTCGAAATAGCACCTCCTTTCGCAAAGATTTCCTTTGAAAAGGATGCTGTTATTATATCTAATTATTCTATAAAAAACAATGAAATTTCTAATCTTTTTACAATTTTCTTGCACTCATTTTTTCAAAATCCTTTCAAAATTTGTTCATTGAATTTTTTTACATCACTTGTTACAATCTATTCATAATTTATTTTAAGTATTTTTAAGTTTTTAGAAAAAAGGGAAAAAAAAGGGAATTGATTATTACTAATTATGATAATATAATTCCTTTAACAAATAAATTTAAAAATGAATATTTAATTACAGATATTCATTTAGATTACTATGCTTAAAATTTATTAGCAAAAATTTAACCAGTTACAGGTAGGTGCTTTTTCAATGTCAAATAAAGAGAAAATCATTGATTTATTTTATAATGAACATTTAAAACCTGTTGATATTGCTTTAGAATTAAATGTCAGTAATGCCTATGTATCAAAAATAATAAAAAAAGATTCTAGGTATCATGAAGAAAAAAATCAAAGAAAACAACAAAATGAACTCAAACATAAAGAACGAACCATTGAATACATGAAATTAAAGCAAAAATCAAACAAAGATAGTTATGAAGCTCTTAAAGCCCAACTAAAACAAGATGCTGAAGAACTATCTTATTATTTTGACATTTCAGATCGTAGCTTTAGAAAGTTTAATTCTAGTGCTTACAAGTATAATGCTAAAAAGAAAAGATTTGAAATAGACAGAAAATTAACGGTTTCAATAGATGTTCCAAAAGTAGTTTATTAACAAAAAGGAGGTACAATTAAAATGGATGTAAAAGAACAATATTCTATCATGTTTACAAATTACCCAGATATTATAAACATTGAACAAATGCGAAATATGTTAGGTGGAATTAGTTTAACACTAGCTTATAGACTTATTAAAGAAAACAAAATAAAAGCCATGAAAATAGGCAGACAATATAAAATCCCAAAAGCTAATATAATTTCATACATAATAAGTCAAAATTGAAAATAAATACATTTACACGAGAATAAGGAGGTCATTTTATGATAACAGTAACAGCTACATTGCAGCAAAAGAAAAATATTTATTATGCTGTTTTATATTATAAAGATGAATTTAATAATATACAGCGAAAGTGGATTTCCACGAAATTAAAAGTAAAGAACAATAAAAAACTTGCAGAAAGAAAAGTTGAAGAAATAAGACACGAATATGAAAAAACTCTAAATGAAAAACCAACTATTTCTGGGTTAGATATAAATAATAAAGCTAATATAAAGTTTTGTGATTTTATGATAAATTGGCTAGATATTATAAAACCTAGAGTTGTAAAAACTACTTATGCAGGTTATGAAAGAATTGTAAAAGGTAAAGTATATAATTATTTTAAGAAGTTAGATGTTTCATTAAAAGATTTAAAGCCCTATCATATTCAAGATTTTTACACAGAATTATATAACTTAGGTTTGAAAGGCAATACGATTCTTCGCTATCATGCAAATATTAGAAAAGCCCTGCAATATGCAGTAAAATGTGAATTAATACTAACAAATTGTTTTTGATAAAATAAAAGTGGTCCAAAAAATTAGAGAATTCTAATTGAAAA
>CANAUI010000092.1 GCA_947364715.1 uncultured Clostridium sp. | reverse complement strand
GGGTGAAGCATTTTTGCGTAAAGAATATTTCGCAAATGAAGTTGAAGCGTTACAACAAAGAAAAGAGTTATTAGATATTGATAAGGATGAAGAAAATCCTAACTATATATTATCATCAAGCATAGGTAGTAAAATTGACTTTATACAATTAATAAAAACCTTAGTCAAAGATAAAAACATAGAAATCTTATATTATAACACAGATTTAGCTAATATTTTAGCTTCAGATGATTTAATTCACACAATAAAGCCTCAGTTTATTAAAGATCTTGAAAAAATTGCTGAAGAAACAAATGATTCAAATTTGTTATTCTCAATTGATGAAGCAAAACGCCGTATAGAAGAGCTTCAAAAAGAAAAAGAAAAAGCAGAAAAAAAAGCATTTGAGGAAGAACAAAAAAGAATTAAAGCTGAAGAATTAGCCCAAAAAGCAGAAATGGCTAAACAAGAAGCTGAAAAGCAAAGAGAATTAGAACGAGAACGAAAACTTGCTGCACTCTTACAGGCCAAAGAGGCTGAATTAAAACGAAGAGAAGAAGAAGTCTTGCGCAAAGAAGCAGAACAAAAGAAACGTGAAGAATCAGAAAAAAGAATAAAAGCAGAATTAGCTAAAGAACAGGCAGAAAGTCGTTTGCAAAAGAAATCTGAGCAACTTAAAATAATAACTTCATTATCATCTCAAGATCTTGAAGCTGTCACAAATTTACATCATCAAACAAATGTTGTAGCAGATAACATAAATGCCATGATAACACAGTTTTCTAGACGATTGGTAAAAAATGAACCAGTTGCATATAATAAAGTTATCGACTTTCTTAAGAACATATCATTAGAAAACAGTAAAATTATATCTTTTTCCAGATTCGGCATTAGAAATATTTTTGATGATTTTACTACAAAAAAAGAATACGATATAATAGAATTCTTAAAGAATTATATCAATAAAATAACTAAACAATTCTCTGGGAGTAGAATTAATATCAATTTTAGCAGTTCAGCCAATATGGCTTTTATAACGAGTTTTGCTCCAATTGATATATCAATTATAGTTGATAACATGGTGAGTAATGCGAAAAAAGCTCAAGCAAATCTATTAGAGATAATAATTGAAGTTAGCAAAGGTATATTACAAATGCATTTTATTTCAAATCAGCCTTTTAATAAAGATATTGGTAATATTAATGATATTTTTGAAAGAGGATTTTCTACAACAAAAAGTACAGGAATGGGATTGTACCATATAAAAAATATTGTAGACGAAAACAAATGGAAAATTATCGCCAATAGAAAAGAAAAAGAAGCTGAATTTATAATTATAATAGAAAATGAGAATAGATTATAAAATACTTTGGTTTGAAGATAATAAAGCATCTTATAATACCAAAAAAGATTTCATTAAAGATATAGTTGAGGATTTTAGCTTTAACTTTATTGAACCACAGAATGAAATTGATGGTAAAAATTTGGAAACATTGGATTATGCAAACTATGATTTAATCATAGCAGATATGACACTATCAGGCGGTGTAACAGCTATGACATTAATGGAAGCAATTCGAAAAAAATCAATATTCACAGAAGTTCTATTTTATTCTTCAGATGGGGAAGAAGCTGTAAGAGCAGAATTAGCTAAACATAGCATAGACGGAGCATATTGTTCAGGAAGAGATAACGAGGACTTTGAGTATAAAGCCAAAGAAGTAATCAGGACATTAATCAAAAAAACTCAAGACCTAACTAATATGCGTGGATTAGTTATGGCAGAAGTGAGTGAATTAGACCATATGATGGAAGAAATCATTATTAAATATTTTACAGATCCACATGGAAAAACTATCCCAGAAAGAGAAAGTTTATTTAAAGAGATTATGGATAGATTTGATGAGGACTATAGAAACAACTTAAAGAAAACAGATGATAAATGTTCTAAAAAATGTATTCATAAAATCAGAAATAAGTCTATTGTTGAAATTGTAAGTAGTTTATTCTTTGAATCTTATAAAAAAGCTAGAACTATAGATAAAATAATAAGAACTGAGGGAGTAGATGTTGAAAATTTTCTTGACAATTACAAAAAAGAAATTATAGATACAAGAAATTTATTAGCCCATTGTGAAAGTAAAAAGATAGACGGAAAAGAAGTTCTTGTTACCAAAAAAGGTAGCGAGGAAGTTTTTGACGATAATAAATTTATTGATATTAGAAGAAATATTATTAAATACCATAAAGTATTTCAAAATTTAAAATTTTAGGAATTGTATATTTAGTTAAATTTACTATCTTTGCTTTTGGAAACCTCCACGCAACCTTGCGCAAAATATTGCAAGCCTCCGGTGGAGCAATAGCGGGAGATTACTTCTTTAGCCAAAAGTTACATCAAAGATATTCAGCTACTTATCGTTATATTACGATTCCTGGTGGCACCACTTTTACAAAACGGAAAATCATGAAAATCGCTGAAATAACTGTATTTCAGCGGTTTTTTATTTATGTACTGCCCGCAAAAATATGCAATCTGGTGCAATAAAAAATTGCTGATTCGGTGGCTTTTTTGGGTCAACGTAACAATCTGAGGGATTTTATATTTAAGCATATAATTTAACGTGAGTTCGAAATAAGAATAAATATATTTCACTTATAATTAGAA
>CANAUI010000091.1 GCA_947364715.1 uncultured Clostridium sp. | reverse complement strand
TATTGCTTCAGTTGCCACATGGACAGCTGTATTATATCCAAATGTTATATCTGTACATGCTACATCATTATCAATTGTTTTTGGTACTCCAATTGTATTAATTCCTTTTAAAAATAAATCCCTTGCTGATTTTTGTGTACTATCTCCTCCTAATGTAAATACACAATCAAATCCAGCTTCTTTTACATTTTTTACACATTGGTCTGATAGGTCTTCATATGTCACTGTTCCATCTGCATGTTCTACTTTATAATGGAAAACAATAGCATTTGTTGAAGAACCAATAATTGAACCACCTTTTGGTAATATTCCTGAAGATATTTCTGTTCCATCTAATCTTACATAATTATTTTTAACAAGGCCTCTATATCCATCAATATAACCATAGCATTCTATCCCATTTGTTTCACATGTTTTTTTAATCGCTCTGATTACTGCATTAAATCCTGATACATCTCCACCATTTGCTAATATTGCTACTTTCTTTAACATAAAAAATCCTCCCTTTTACTTGTTTACATACATATTATTATATCAATATTATAGAAAATTACAAGTTTTTGGGAGAATTTTTTTAATTTATTTGTTATATTTAAAATTCTATACAATTGCAAAAGTTAGCTCTCCTTTTACAGCAATTTTTCCATCAACAGTGGCTAACGCTTGACCTATTCCAATAGGACCTTTTCTTTTTATAATTTTTACTTCTAATTTCAATCTATCACCTGGAACTACTTGTCTTTTAAATCTTAATTTATCAATTCCACCAAAAAGTGCATTTCTACCTTTGTTTTCTTCCATAGAAAGGATAGCAACTGCACCTGTTTGTGCTAATGATTCTACAATTAGAACTCCTGGCATGATAGGATTTCCTGGAAAATGTCCTTTAAAATAATATTCCTCTTCACTTACATTTTTATAAGCAGTTGCACTTTCTCCAGGTATATATTCCTCTATCTCATCAATCATTAAAAAAGGCTCTCTTTGTGGTATAATTTCTTTTATTTGTTCTTTATTTAACATTTTTATTAACCTCCTATTTATTATTTATCCTTTAATTTTAAATAGTGGTGTACCATATTCTACAACATCTTCGTTTTTAACACAAATTTCTATTATTTCACCATCAAATTCTGATTCAATTTCATTCATTAATTTCATTGCTTCTACAATACATACTACTTGTCCTTTAGAAACTTTATCTCCAACTTTGATATATGGGGCTTTGTCTGGTGATGAACTTTCATAAAAAGTACCTACCATTGGTGATTTAATAACTTTATAATTTTCTTCTTTCTTTTGTTCTACTGCAACCATTCTTTTTTCTTCTTGTGGTTTAATAGCAGGAACAGATATTGGTGCACTTGCTTCTATAACATGTTGCCCTAATACTACTTCTTTTTTGTCACTTTTTTTCATACTAATTTTTACACCATCTGGAAATTCGATTTCTAATTCTTCTAATTTAGAATTCCCCATATCATCCATTAATTTTTTTATTTCTTTATAATCCATTTTAAATTTCTCCTTTCTAAGTCAAAACTATCCTTCATATTTTTTTAATAAGATACTACTATTATGTCCTCCAAATCCTAAAGAATTAGAAATTGCATATTTTACTTCTACTTCTCTTCCTTCATTTGGAACTACATCTAAATCACATTCTTCATCTGGAACTTTATAATTTATAGTAGCTGGGACAAACCCTTCTGCAATTGCTTTTGCACATACAATTGCTTCTACACCACCAGCTGCTCCTAATAAGTGTCCCATATGACCTTTTGTTGAGCTTACCATCACTTTTTTAGCAACTTCTTCTCCTAATGCTGTCTTAATTGCTTGTGTTTCACACGAATCATTTAAATGTGTTGATGTCCCATGTGCATTAATATATGTAATTTCTTCTGGATTTACTTTTGCTTCTTCCATAGCAATTTTCATGGCTCTTGCACCACCTTCTCCTCCTGGAGCAGGTGAAGTAATATGATATGCATCAGATGTTGCTCCATATCCTACCATTTCTGCATATATTTTAGCACCTCTTTTTTTAGCATGTTCTAATTCTTCTAAAACAATAACTCCAGCACCTTCTCCCATAACAAATCCACTTCTTTCTTTATCAAATGGAATACTAGCTCTTGTTTTATCTTCTGACTTTGTTAAAGCTTTAATATTTGTAAAACCTGCTATACTAAGAGGAGTAATTCCTGCCTCTGTTCCTCCTGCTAAAACAATATCTTGATATCCATGTTTTATCATTCTAAAACTTTCTCCAATACTATGTGTACCTGTAGCACATGCTGTAACCATAGCAATAGATTCTCCTTTTGCTCCAATATCTATTGCTACATTTCCTGTTGCCATATTTAAAATCCCCATAGGAATATACATTGGTGAAACTCTATCTGGTCCTTTTTCCATACATTTTCCATGTTCTGTTTCTATTGTTTCTATTCCTCCAATTCCTGAACCAATAATAATTCCTACTCTTTCCATATTTTCATTATCTTTATCTATTCCACTATCTTTCCAAGCTTCTCTAGAAGCTATGATTGCATATTGAGAAAATTTGTCTAATCTTTTTGCTTCTCTTTTGTCAAAATAATTTTCTGGATTATATTCTTTTAATTCTCCTGCTAACTTTACTTTAAAATTTGTTGTATCAAAACTTTTTATTTCATCAATTCCACATTTTCCTGTTTTAATACTATCCCAAAATTCTTCTATATTATTTCCTATTGGTGTTAAAGCTCCTAATCCTGTAATAACTACTCTTCTTTCCATTTTCCTCTTCCTTGTATAATATATTTAGGTTTTTTAATAAAGGATTTACCTATAAACCTA
>CANAUI010000090.1 GCA_947364715.1 uncultured Clostridium sp. | reverse complement strand
GTATAAAATTAAAATCCAGTTATTTAAAATATGGAATTTAATATTTTAATTAAGGTCTACATAAAATTTACTGGAATATATTGACAAAAATATTAATCTATTATATAATCGTATACATAAAAGTTGTTGAATTAATATTAGGTAGTTAATACCTGATGACGACTTTTATGTTTTATCAACTGTAGGAGTATTTTAGAAAGGAGGTTTCCATATGAAAAGCAATAAGAACACGGGCACAGCGAAGACCAACTTTTGGGTGAATGGAAAAAATTACATTTCCAAACGCTCAGCTCAGAGTTTTCTGAATCCGCAGCTAAAAACGAAAGTCACAGCAAATAGTGAATGCTTGAGTGGTTGCAACAATTCTTGTGGCACTTCTTGTGCAACAGGATGCACCGATTTCTAAATCATTCATATTTGCAAACCAACAAAGGAGAAATATTAATGAGCTATTTATTGATATTTCTCCTTTTCTCTTTATAGAAGGAGGATTTAAACATATGACAAAAAACTACTTTTCTTTGCAGTGGCACATTACTGACAGATGTGATCAGCGGTGTAAACATTGCTACATCTTTGCAGGTGAAGATAAATCATATTCACCTGAATTTGATTTTGCAACATTGAAACAAATATTTTTTAATTATTTGACAACTTGTGACAGAATGGATAAAAATCCAAGCATTGCTATAACGGGTGGCGATCCTCTATTACATAAGGATATTTGGAAATTACTTCACCTGTTTAAGGAATATAATGTTCCTTTTGCAATTTTAGGAAATCCATTTCATCTTGATGCAAGTGTAGCAAAAGAATTAAAACAACTTGGATGTAATACTTACCAAATGTCATTAGATGGTCTGGAGCATACACATGATTTTATCAGAAAGCCTAGTTCTTATAAAGCAACTTTGGAAAAGATTCAGGTATTGAATGAAGCTGGAATAAAATCTGCTATAGCTACGACTGTTTCTAAGATGAATATTGACGAAATTCCTGAATTGGTTAGAGTAGCTGTAGAATATAAGGCTAAAACCTTTGGTTTTTCTAGATATTGTCCCAATGAGAAAGACAGAGATAATCTTGTTACTCCATTAGAATACAGAGCTTTTTTAGAAAAAATGTGGGAACAGTTTACCATCCTGCAAAATAAAGGAACGGCTTTTATTCTCAAAGATCATCTGTGGAAACTGTTTTTATATGAGAAAGGATTGTTTAAGATAGAAGACAATTCTGAGCTTATAATGGATGGTTGCCATTGCGGAATTTCTCACATAACAATTTTAGCTAACGGACAGGTTTATGCATGTAGACGATGCGAGAGTCTTGTGGGAAATGTTCTTGAGGAATCTCTATATGATATATTTTTTGGTAACAAAATGGAGATGTACCGTAATTTTGAAGACTTTGAAGCATGTGCTAACTGTGAGTTGCTAAGATTTTGTAGAGGTTGCCCGTCTGTAACAAAATGTGCAACTGGTAATTTTTACGCAAAAGACCCTCAGTGTTGGAAAGGAGTTTAAGTATTAGAAATACCACCTTATATTAAAGTATGAGGTGGTATTTTTATAGTGCGACAGGAATGTCGTTTAACTAATCGGTGAAAGTCCGTAGTGGAGGTATATATCGCCAACTATAAAACTTCTCCAAATCAATGCCAAAGAAGATTTGCACATTTGAAACAATATGGAATATTTGACAAAGTTAAAGGCATTATTGTTGGATATAATTATGACTTACAAAAGAATGGAGATATTTATCCTCAAATGGAAGATATTTTATTAGAATACACTAAAGAATATAATTTTCCTATTGTTAAATGTAATGATTTCGGACATAAGATAATAAATAGTACCATACCAATTGGTGTAGATATTAAGATAGATAGTAATACTAAAACAGTAGAAATAATTGAACAATTTTTAGATGAGAAATAAAAGTTTAGATAATTCGTAATATCATAAAACTAATAAGAGAGCTACAAAGTGTAGCTCTTATCTTATTCTATTGTCCTTATTTTTAGTGTTTTCTTTTTCGTTCTTCAGCTTATTATCCTCTAGTCTTTTCTGTATTAGCCAATCTTCTTTTTCTCCTTTTTCAACTTTATTTATAACTCTTTTGCAAGTTTGTATTTTAGTGTTTATTTCATTAATATCTTTAGTTAAAACATTGATTTTTACTTCTAAAATATTTTTATCCGTTACACTATTACTTTTATTATACATTTTTCTTAATTTTTCTCGTTCTGCTTTTAATGGTGCAACTTCATCAAGATATTTTGCTCTTAAATTTTGTGTATCTTCTATTGATTTTAAATCATAATCGCTAATTATATTTAATTCATCACATAACTTATTAAATTTGTGTATTTCTTGATAATATTCCTTTGTTCTTTCTTCATAGTGAATTTTAGGTGGTAATTTTCCTAATAGATATAAATAATGCACATATAGTCTATAAAATGATGAGGTTTGTAATTTTTCTTGATTAATTTTTAATGCCATCATACATTCTTATTTTATATATTTTCTCATTTTCTGTTGTTTCGTGCATTTTGTATGCACCATTACGATATATTCTAGATTTAATATTATCTAATGTATAATTTTCTCCAAATGTTCTTACTGGTCTTATATTCCTATTATAGTATGGAGATAAAATTTCCATATCTTTTTATATATCAATTTAACATCTGATAATTGTTTAAATGCTTTTGTAATTGTCTTATCTGACAAATTTAATTTCTCTTGTGCTTCTTTTCTTGAAAATATTAAAAATATATTTCCTTCTTTATCTATCCATTCATTTTCATTGAAACTGATAATCTATCAAGTAATAATGAATATAGTGTTTTTGATAAAATAAAAGTGGTCCAAAAAATTAGAGAATTCTAATTGAAAAAT
>CANAUI010000089.1 GCA_947364715.1 uncultured Clostridium sp. | reverse complement strand
GCATTTCTTTTTACTTTGTAGTCTAACACAAATGCAAAGCTTTGCATTTGTGTTACAATACAAAGTAAAATGCGAGGTTTGGAAGTAGTTACTAAACTTATAGTAGCTACTACAATAACACCTTGCATTTTGCTTGTATTACACCTTACGATAGCCAAGCTATCGCCCATTATGAGAGCCGAAAAAGTCGGCTAAAAATTAGAAGGAGGTTTTATAAGATGAGTTTTGCGATTATTAGAAACACGAAATACAAAAGAGAAAATTTAAAAGGAATATACAGACACAACGAAAGAAGAAACAAAAATTATTCAAATGATAATATTGATAAGGAAAAATTATATTTGAATTACTCATTAAAAAGTCCTAAATATAGATATGACAAAGAATTTGATACAATGAAAGAAAAATATAATCTTAAAGGACAAATAAAAACAGTTAGTAATATTGCTTGTGAATATATTATTACTTCTGATAAACAATTCTTTGAAGAAATAGGAGAAGAAGAAACGAGAAGATATTTTGAAACTGCATATCAATTTGTAGCTGAATATAAAGATTTAGGAGAACAATATATAATGTCTGCAAAAGTGCATATGGACGAGGAAACTCCACATATGCACTTGATTTTTTTGCCTGTGGTTCATACACAAGATAAAAAAGGCAATAACATTGATAAACTTGCTTGTAGTGAGTTTTGGAAAGAAAAGGATAGTTATAGAAGATTACAAGATGCTTTTTATCAATATATGACTTCACACAATTTTGAATTAGAAAGAGGTGTACCAAAAGAAGAAACAGGTAGAGAACATATAGATATTAAAGAATATAAGGAAATAACTAATTTTGATAAAACAAAAGAAAAACTAGAAAATATGAAATTAGAATTACCAGATGTTCCAGATATTGATGATATAAAAATGGCTAGATGGTCAAAAAAAAGAGATGAAAAGATTTTAGAAGATATTATAAAACCAAAAGATGATTTAATAAACGAATTATACCAGAATAATTTATTAATGCACCAACAATTATTAAAACAAGCCAAAATGGTAGAAGAAGCAGAAAAGTATCAAAAAGAAAGAAATAAGATTATGGCTGATAATAGAGATTTGCACAAACAAGTAGATAATATTAAGACTGAATATAAACAAAAAGAAAATAATTTAGAATGGAAATACGAATATAGAATTAATAAATTAGAAAAAGAAAATGGCTATTTGCATAAGGTTATAGACAAATTTAGAGAAACAATCCATAAATTTATAAAATGGATCTGTGTAAACTTTGATATGGGAACAGGAGATACTTTAATTAGAGATTTTGAAAGAGAAACAAGAACTTGTTTAGATGGAGAAGAATAAATAAAACGAGAAGAAAGAGAAAAAGATTTAGAAATGGAAAGATAAAAAAGTGATTATTTGTTTACCATTTATCCATAAATACAACCAGTTATCTCAAAAAAATACCAAAATATTGAAAACAAAATGATAACCTGCTATAATAAAAATAAGAAAGGGGCAAGGAAGATGAATATTAAAGTACGTACTAATATTTCAAATGAGTATCAAGATATAGAAATAGTAATAAATTCTCCAGTAAAAAATGAACAGGTCCAAAGACTTGAAAATAATTTGATATCTGAGTCGACAAAATCTATACAAAAAGTAATTGGAACTCAGGGGAATGACTTGTTTATAATAAATGTATTGGATATCATAATGTTTTATAGTGAAGAAAAAAACAATTTTTGTAAAACTAAAGATGGTATATACAAAATAAAAGAAAAATTATATTATCTTGAAGAAATGCTCCCAAAGAATGAATTTATAAGGATATCTAATTCTGCAATTATAAATATAAACAATGTTAAATGTTTTAATACAAGTATTGTTGGAAAAATGATAGTAAAATTTGAGGATGGCTCAGAAGAAACAGTATCAAGAAGGAAAACATCAGAAATTATGAAAATTTTAAATGAAAGGTGTGAGTGATATGAAAGTTTTAAAAGAAGTTTTTAAAGGATTTTCTATAAAGAAATTATTATTAAGTATTTTATGCTCAATTATAGTAACAACATTTATGGGATTTACGTTCTTATTTGTAACAGAAGTTCCATCATATACTTTAGTTGAAATTCTTAATGGAGCAGATGGAAATTTAGAAGGATTGAAAGAAATTGGCAGTAATATGCAAGAACAATATGATACAATGGAAGAACATTTTGCAGAACAAAAAGAAATATATGGAGAAGACTATCCAGTAGAAGGGCTTTTTCTATATAAGCTCATGAATGTATCTAGAAGTTATTCAATATGTAAAATCTATACTTTAACTTTACTAATTGGAATAATATTAGGAACACTTGTATATATTATTTTTATACAAAAAATAAAAGGTGTTCAAATGCTATTAGAGGCAATGATTTGTGGAATTGTTATTTTACTAATGCTAATACTTGTGAATTTAGGTTATAATTCAATAATAAATATGGGAATTAACAAAATAGGAGCTAGTGTCGAAAATAGTGAGTATATAACCTATGTTTATGATATAGATACATCAAATATTTTGTATATGTTTATAGGAATTATAGGAACATCATATATTGTTAATTTAATATATCAAAAAATATTAGTAAACAAATTTAATAAAAAATTGCATAAGAAATAAACAGAAATAACTTTACTGTGATTAAAATAAATGCCATATATTATTAAGAAGTTATATGGCATTTATTCTATTTATTTTTCAAAATCCATTCGTAAACTTCATTTTCAGTAAGTTTGCATTTTTTCATATCATTAATTTTTTCTTTAGCTTGTTTTTTCCAAGTTTCAAAGTTTTTAGCAAGTTCTTTGTTGTCTTTATTTTTTCTAACTTGCATAAATTTTTGCTGATATGTTCTTCTATATTCTCCCATAGCCTTATTTTGTTTTAATCTTTCAGTATAAGATTGGAAAGCTCCTAAATCTCTACAAGGTTTTGAGTTCTCTTTTGGATAATCACAATAAATTTCATCTGTTTTTGCATTTGGTATAAAGTACATTCCACAATTTTGACATTTTTTAATTGGATAATTAGGAGTTTTTGAAAGTTCTTCAAGTATGGCATAACAAATACTTGATAGATCATTACTCATATGTGTATCGCTCATTGAAAGCACCATATTTTTTTCTTTTAATGTATCTAATAAATCATATTCGCTGTTATTTCCAATTTCCTGATACTTTCTTGAATA
>CANAUI010000088.1 GCA_947364715.1 uncultured Clostridium sp. | reverse complement strand
TTGTTAATATTATTGCATTTTTTATTGCGAAAAATTTTTACTCTTTTTTACTGCAATTTTTTAATTTGCATATCAAAAAAACTATATGCTTTTATACATATAGTTTCATTTTTATATTTATGCAACTTTTTGCTTTCACTTTTTTATAATTAAATTATCTATGTGGTATGCTTTTCTACCACATTATTACTTAACTTTTTGCTAACAACGTTTATACATAGTTTTTCTAACACATTTCGTATTTTGTAGCCCTATTCTATACTCATTTTTCCAGTTTGTCAAGACCTATTTAAAATTTTCCCATTTTTTCACAAACTTTATTTTTTCTTTTTGTGTACAATGCTATTTTATATTAAATTATCAAAATTTCTTTGACTATAATATATTCTTCTTATTTCCATTATATTGTTTTTTACAACATAAAATATTGTATAATTTTTTACATTTATTTTATAATATTTTACTTCTCCATTTTTAATTGTTTTAAAAACTTCGTACGCTTCTGGAGCTTCGCTTCTTATCTCAATTTGTTTCACTACTTCATTATAAAAATTATCTGCTGCTATTTTATTTTTAAGTTCATATGTAATGTAATACAAAATATTATTAAATTGTGAAATAAATGTTGGAAGATATTCTATTTCATATTTTTTATTTACCATCAATTATCCTCCTTGCCATTTGTTTCATTTCTTCATGAGAATGGCATTTAGTGTTAGGATTATTAGCTTCTTCCTCTGCTTCTTCTAGAGCTTTATCAATATCAATGACTCCAAATCTTGCCTCTAAAGCTTTTTCTTTATCTAAACTTTTTAGCATTTCTGCATATTTCTCTAAACTTAAAACTACCATTGAACCATATCCATTTTTGGTCAAATAAACTGCTTCATCTTCTTTTAAAACTAAGTCCTCTATTTCTGGATATTTATTTCTTAAATCTGACACTGGTCTAATATTAATCATAGCTCACACTCTCCTTTACATTTATTATCAATATTTTATCATTATTTTATCTCAAAATCAATTGTTTTAATAAATAATTTTCACTTTTTTAATATTAATAGTTTAACTAATGCTTTTTTATTATTTGTTTCTTTAGCATATTTTATTAATTTTTCAAAATTTAAATTACATTCTCTTATGATATTATATAAGATTTTATTTTCTTTCTCTACTTCAATATGGATATTATCTTTATTTTCTAAAATATCTAAAAATTGTAAATATTGATGATTTTCGTTTGTTATTTGCATTTTAGGTTTTATAATGTATGTTCTTAATTTATCATCATATTTTTTATAATATTTACATTCATTTGTTACTATTTCCATTACATTAGGAACTAATGTTATAAATCCTATCCAATTAAATAATTTAGCCCCTGTTATATATACTTTTATATTGCCTTCTCGATCTTTTAAATATTTTAATTTTATCAATCTTGTATAGTCTAATCCAGTTTCTCCAAAAACACACCTTCCAGGTTTATAATAAATTCCTCTATATGCAGATTTTATAATTCCTTTTCTTTTAACTTATTTAATATTATACTTACATTCTTTATAACATTATCTTTTTTATCACATTTTTTTGTGATATATTTTTTTACATCTTCTATAAATATAGGCTCAGTATCTTGATAATTTTCGATACACTCTTGAACTAATTTAGAAATGTTCATTACTTTCACCTTCTAATTTTACATATTATATAATAACATTATGTATCTATTTTGGTAATTTGTCAATTTTATTTGTCAGCCCTTTTATTTAATTTTCTATGATTTACTTCTTGCCATACATCCAAATCTAATTTTTTATCAATCAACTTTATCATTTCTTTTTGATTCTTTAAAATCTCAAGCATTTTAAATTTTAGTTCTTCTCTTTCATATTTATCAATTTGTGTAGCAAATATTGCAATATGTTTTATACTTTTATGCATTTCTTTTAATATCTGTGTATTATCTGAATATGCTTTTAATATTTCATTTTTTCCTATTAGATCAACATTAGTTACCTTTTCATAAATTGCAGAATCTCTTATATATTTAGATAATTGTTTATATCCATAATATTCTGCTTTTGCTTTTATTAAAATCTTTTCTTCTTCAGATACTCTTGCTTTTATCATTTCTGTTCTATTATCTGGATTTAATTCCATAATCACTCACTCCTTTATTTTTTTTATTCATATTTAAATTTCTTTGCTCCGAATTAAATCATAGTCGAAATCTTTGATTTCGTGTCTATGATTATATGCGTTAGCTGTTGTGGCATTTTTGAATGCCCAATATTCGCCGGCTTGGTCCAGTGGACCACAAATTGCCGTTTAGGAGAATTTCTCCTAATACCTCATTAGCCCGCTGGGAGAATTTTTTTATTCACTTTTTATAAGTCTTGGTTTGATTTTCTCATCAAAATCTTTAATTTACATATTGTGAATTTGCATATAAACTGTTTAAAAATTCTTCTGAATATTCTCTCTGATTTGTATAATTTGATATAAATTTTTTCTGCAATTTAGTATTATTTTTAATATTATTTCTTATATTATTATCTTCTATTTTTTGATGGATAGCCTGTCCATTTTTTGATTGATACTGGTATCCAATATTTAATGGATAGGGTACATCATTTATATAAATTTTTCTTTGAATGATTTGCTTGTTTTCATTTCTAATTACCTCAACAATTATAAAATTTCTTTTGCTTAAATCTGAAATCCAACTTGAAATTGTTTTAGGATTTACATCTAATTTTTCTGCTAAATATTTATTAGTTGCAAAACAATATCCTTCTTTACAAGCAAGAGATGTTATAATTGCATATAATAATTTTTCATTTGCTTTTAGTTCTTTATTGTATAAAATTGTTGCTGGAATTATAGAATAATACCCAACATTATCTTCTTTTTCTTTCATTTTAACCACTCCAATTCCAACAGTAAAAATCCAACAAAAAAAAACAGAATACTTCAATCAATTTGAAGTATCCTGTAATATAGATGATTACTGCATTTTATTAAATTTTTATAGTGGTTGGAAGTTTTTAAAGTCCACAGGTGTGGATTTAAATTTACAATTTCCTGCTGGATGGGAAAATGCAAAAGAGATAAAATATGCACAAGGATTTTCTCGCCCTGCTCCTCGTGACTTTGTTGGATATGGACCTTTAACAGAGCCAGAAGCCTTAAGTATTTACAATTTTACTCTTTCACATGATTTCAGACTAGTAATTGCTTATCATACACAAGGGCAAGAAATCTATTGGCAATTC
>CANAUI010000087.1 GCA_947364715.1 uncultured Clostridium sp. | reverse complement strand
ATGGCAATATTATACTTACTGGTCCACTATATTCTTTATATTTTCCATCTTCTGCTATACTTGCTTTTTCAAAACCTCTAATAACTAATCTATATTTTTCTCCTACTTTTACTTCTTCATTATTTACTTTTGTAGTAACATCTTCTATTTTTGTTAATGTTTTTGTTATATTTTCTGGTACTACATTTTTATCTAACATTTTTACTATTATTTTTTCTTTATTTTCTAGTAGTTTTGAATTATTGAAGTATTTATCTGTTATTGAAAAATCTACTGTTAGTGTTTTTTCTTCATGATTAATATCTGTTGATGAATAATTATATGTAAATCCTGGTTTAACATAATCTACAAACATTGCACCTTCTGTATTTTTATCTACAGTTGTTTCATCTTTAAATTCAATATTAATCCATTCTCCTGCTTCATTATCAATTACTTCCATGTTGTTATTTCCATAGTCATCTGTTAAACTTCCACTTGCTGGTTGAATTGCAATATTACCACTCCACTCTTTAAAGTTTTTTCCTGTTTGATATAAGGTTTCTTCAAAGTTTGATAATGTTATTGTATATTGTATTGATTTCATTCCTGTTGTTTCATCAATTGTTTCTATCTTATTACTTACTGTTTTTCTAATTCCTTCTGCTAATTCTCCATCAATATATACATTTATTAGTTTTGCTTGCTCTTCTGTTAATATTCCTTCTGGTAATTGACCATTTGCGTTACTTTTATACACATTTGAATCAACTTGTCCTTTTATTACAATACTTATTTCTTGTTTTTCTTGATTTATTGTACTTGATATTTTTTTCCATTCTGGTTTGTATTTTGGATTTATAGTTCCATTTGTAAATCCTATGGTTGTTTCTGCATTTCTATTTACTTTAAAACTTGTTCTACTTTTATATACTCCTTCTGGTACTTGAATTACAATTTCTCCATTTTTACCTGTATTAGTAAACATGTCTGTATTGTCTGATGGTATGTTAACAAATGCTGGTCCTAGGTCTAACTCTGTCATTTTCATTAAGCCTGTGCAATTAAACATACTACTCATATTTGTTACTTTGCTTGTATCAAAATTATCTCCTAAATCTAGTCTTGTCATTGCATTTCCACCAGCATATGCAAACATATATCCTGCATTTATTACTTCTGATGTATTTAATAAGTGTATATTTGTTATTGTTTCTGTTGATGTACATAAATCTGAGGCTCCTACATACATAAATAACCATCTTGAATCTGGGTTTGCATATATTTTTCCATTACTTGCTATATATACTTTAAAAGTCCCATTTTCATTTGTTTCATACCATGCAATTATAGATTTATTTTGTGTTGCTGATATATCCCATGCTGTACTATTTGTATAAGTATCTTGTGAAGAGTCATACACCTCTGTTGGTATATTGTCTAAAAATGTAATATTATCAATTAATTGTCTTTGTAATGAATTATTTCCAAAAAATGATGAATCTGGTCTTATTTCAGTTGTTGGTATATTTATTAATAGATTATAACCTTCTTGTAATAATTGTGTTGAGGCTTCATTTAATTTATTTTGTTCTTCCTGTTTTATTTCTGTTTGGATTTCTTCTTCCATCAAATTATCTAATTCAGTCTTTTCTTTCATTTCAGATGAAACTATATATTTTATTGTTTCTTCTGTTTCTATATTTATTTTTATTTCTTTTGCTGTCTCTTTTGTTTCTTCTACTCCTTCAGTTTCTTTTGTTTCTTCTGCTCCATTTATTTCTTCTATTAATATTTCTTTTTTTATTATTTGGTTATCTTTTGTTAATTCATATATTTCTACTATTTCATTTTCTTGTTTTAGATATTTAGTTTTTATTGTTGCTTTTTCTTCATACTCACTTGGATTATATTCTATTTTTTGTATTTCATTTTCTGTTGTTTCTAATTGATTTTCACTTTCTACATTTGTTTGTTCTTCTTCAATTTTGTTTGCTGTTTCTACCATTTTGAATAAAGAAACTTCATAAGCCTTTTTCATTTCTTGTTTTTCATTTGGTATTTTTACATTTGCCAATGTAGCTAAATCTATTTCTTTTACTTCTGCCTGTATTTCTAGTGGCATATATCCTGTTACGATAATAGTATCATCTATTTTTTCTTCTTCTACCACTTCCTCTGTTACTTCTTCTGTTTGTGTTTCACTTTTCTCTTCTTGTTCCTTTTTAGCTATCAATTCTTTGTTGTAAAGTGTTATATTTTGTCCATCTTCTGTTGCTATCTCTTTTTTATCATAATCTGTTTGTAATTCTATTTTTGGCTCAGCTATTTCTGTCTTTGTTAATGTAAGTGTTTTGTCCACATTTTCGTCATTCATTACAACTTCTACACCATCAGTTGTGTAATATTTTGTTACAATATTTCCATTAACTGCTGTTGGCAAATCAAGTAGATATTTTCCGTCTAATGTTCCAATAGCTTCTACCATTATTTTTTGAACTTCTAAGATTTCACTTTTATCATAAACTTCTAGTTCTATTTGTATAACATTTTCTGCCATTGATTTTCTTACATTTGTATATACACTTATCATAATGATAAGTGCCATTAATAACATAACTATATTTCTTATTTTTTTTATAACTATTTTATTTTTCAACATGTTTTCCTCCGTTTTTTGTATATTTTCATGTTTTATTACTTATACATCTTTTTTATGTGCTTTTTGTATATTGTTCTATATATAGTTGTATATATATTTGTTTTTATTTTTGTTTATAGATTTTTACATATTTTTTGTGTATTTTTAATATATATTTTTTACTTTTTTATATTGATTTTTTTGCATTGTTTCTTGTATATTTTTATATATTTTTTCACGTACTTTTTCTTCTTATATTTATATCACAATATATGGTTTTTTTCAACAATTTTCGAGATTTTTTTCTTTTTATTTATAGCTTAAAAAGTGCTTAAAATAGCACTTCTAAGAATTTCTATTTATATTCAATTTTATATTTTACCTTTTGCTTTTTTATAGTATTTTTTTAATGTGTTTTGCACAATTTTTAACATTTTCCACATAACTTTTTTCACATGTTTTTTAATAGCTTCCATAAATAGTTTTTGTATAATTTTGTACAAGAACAAAAGAGTCATGATTAAAATTTTATTTATTTTCACTTTGTGTTGCGAAACTAAAAAGTTTCATATTGTTTCCTATAATAGAACAAAAAACTCGACCTTTTCAGTCGAGTTTTAAAATTCTTGAACTCTATTTTTTTTATGAAGCATTGGTAAACTTTTATATATAATTTTGAAACATGAGAATTTTTCTAGCTCATTATCTTCCAAACAATCTAAATAAATATCCAATTCTTCTAAGTTTTTACATGCAGATATAACTGCTGGATGTAAATTTGTTTCAAACATTAATTCTATGCCTAATAAAACAGCACTT
>CANAUI010000086.1 GCA_947364715.1 uncultured Clostridium sp. | reverse complement strand
ATTCCTATGTGTGCCTTTGAGCGAAGCGAGAAAGGAATGAAATTTAAAATGAATACAAAGTATATTTTTGTAACAGGTGGTGTTGTATCAGGATTAGGAAAAGGGATTACAGCAGCATCATTAGGAAGATTATTAAAAAACAGGGGATATAAAGTAACAATTCAAAAATTTGACCCATATATAAATATTGACCCAGGAACAATGAATCCATATGAGCATGGAGAGGTTTTTGTAACAGATGATGGAGCAGAAACAGATTTAGATTTAGGACATTATGAAAGATTTATTGATGAAAATTTAACACATAATTCAAGTGTTACAATGGGGAAAGTTTATCAAAGTGTTATAGAAAAAGAAAGAAGAGGAGATTATTTAGGGAAAACTGTTCAAGTAATTCCTCATATTACAAATGAAATTAAAGAAAAGATTTATGGATTTGAAGATACAGACACAGATATTGTTATAACAGAAGTTGGAGGAACAGTAGGAGATATAGAAGGATTATCTATTATAGAAGCTATTAGACAAGTTGGAATAGAAAAAAATAAAGAAGATGTGATATATATTCATGTAACCTTATTACCATATATATTTGGTTCTAATGAAATTAAATCAAAACCAACACAACATTCTGTAAAAGAATTACAAAGTTTAGGAATTAAACCAGATATTTTAGTTTGTAGAACAGAGCAAAATATACCAGACAACATAAGAGAAAAATTAGCACTATTTTGTAATGTAAGAAAATCAAGCATAATTCAAAATAAGACAGCAGATTGTCTTTATGCAGTACCATTAATGCTAGAAGAAGAAGGATTAGCAAGAGAAGTATGTAATCATTTACACTTAGAAAAATATATTCCAAATAATAAAAAGTGGGAAGAAATGATTGAGAAAATTAGAAATATAGATGAAAATAATATTGTTAATATTGGATTAGTAGGAAAATATGTAAAACTAGAAGATTCGTATATTTCTGTTATTGAAAGTTTATATCATGCAGGTTTTGCAAATAATGTAAAAGTAAAAGTAAAATTAATTGATTCTGAAAAAATTACAAGAGAAAATGTAAAAGAACAATTAAAGGAAATAGATGGAATTGTAATTCCTGGTGGATTTGGAGATAGAGGAATTGACGGAATGATAGAAACTATAAAATATGTAAGAGAAAATAATATACCATTTTTAGGAATATGTTTGGGAATGCAAATGACTGTTGTAGAATTTGCAAGAAATGTTTTAGGGATTAAAGATGCAGATTCAGAAGAGTTTAATAAAGAAACACAAAATAGAGTAATTCATATTATGGAAGAACAAAAGAAAATTAATAAAAAAGGTGGAACTATGAGATTAGGAGAGTATCCTTGTATTATAAAAGAAGGAACTTTAGCACAAAAACTTTATGAAACAACTGAAATTTCAGAAAGACATAGACATAGATTTGAATATAATAATGATTATAGAGAAAGATTGGAAAATGCAGGATTAAAGATATCTGGAACTTCACCAGATGGTTTATTAGTAGAAATGGTAGAAATACAAAACCACCCATATTTTATAGCAGGACAATTCCATCCAGAATTAAAATCAAGACCTAATAGACCAGCACCTTTGTTTGTAGGGTTAGTTGAAGGAGCAAAAAATAGAAAAGTTTAAATTTATGTTAAAATTGACAGCTGATAAATATTATCTTTTGAATTAACAACAAATGTGATGTATATATGTACTACTAAATCCATTTAAAAAATAAAGTATTTACAAAAACAATTTATATATGATATAATGATTAAGTACAAAAGTATATTAAGAGGTGATAAAGAAAATGGCATTACTTGTAGTAATATATGTACTAATACTGGTAATATTTGCCCTTGTTGCATATGCAGTTATGCAAATTAAACTATTTGGAATGAAAGTAAAAGATTTTTGGGGATTTATTGAAGCAAATCAGATGTTAGATAAACTATATGTTTTTGCAAAACAATATGAAAGAATGACAGCACAAGAACAAGTTATATATTTATCAGAAGCAGAGAAAATATTTAAAGCCTTTGATAAAGTACCAAATGAATTATGGGAAGAAGAATATAATAAATATAAAGAAGTTGTTCGTAAATATAATGATATTCGAATGTTAAGATGGACATCAAATTAAACAATAAAAATAAGAGAGTTTTAGTGAACTCTCTTATTTTTATTTATATCATATAAATTTATTTTTGTTTATTGGTTTTCTTATCATCAGTCATAACCTCTTTAATAGAGCCTAAACTACTTAATACACTAGTAGCTTCAAATGGAATAAACACTTTATTAGCTTCACCATCAGCAACTTTTTCTAGTGCTTCTAAAGATTTTAATTGAACTAATTTTTCATCAGGGTCAGATTTTTTAATAGCTTCATAAACCATTTGAATTTCTTTTGCTTTAGCCTCAGCAACTTCTTTAATAGCTTGTGCTTCACCAGAAGCTCTTCTAATTTGAGATTCTTTATCAGCTTCTGCTTCCAAGATAGCAGCTTGTTTCTTACCTTCTGCAATTGTAATAGCAGATTGTCTTTGTGCTTCTGCTTCTAAAATTAAAGCTCTTTTATTTCTTTCAGCATTCATTTCTTTTTCCATTGCATCTCTAACATCAGCAGGTGGTTCAATATCTTTAATTTCAACTCTATCAATTTTACATCCCCATCTATCTGTAGCTTCATCAAGAACAACTCTTAATTTTGTATTAATACCATCTCTAGAACTAAATGTTTCATCTAAGTCCATTTTACCAATGATATCACGTATAGTTGTAATTGCTAAATATTCAATACCTTTTTTCAGACTTTGAATTTCATAAACTGCTTTTGCAGGATCTGTAATTTGATAGAATACAACAGTATCAATTGTAATAGTAACATTATCTTTTGTAATAACACTTTGAGGTGGAATATCCATTGTTTGTTGTTTTAAACTAATTACACTTCTTACATGGTCAAAAAATGGAACTATAATAGTAAGACCTGCATCAGCTACTTTATAAAATTTACCTAACCTTTCAATGATATATACTTCAGATTGCTTAACAATTTTAATTGACATAAATGCTATTACTAAAATAATAATAAGTAATATTATTAAAAAACTCATAAAATTTTCCTCCTTTTAAACATCCTATTTTTATAAATAAAAATATAAACTAATTATTTGAAATAGGTGTGACAATAGCTTTAACACCTTTTATTTGTTTTACTTCAACTTTTGTTCCTTTTTCAATATTGCAACCACTAATATCTTCAGCAGACCATACTTCGCCATCAACTTTTATTTGACCTACACTATTAATGGAATCAATATCTTTAATAACAATTGCAGTTTTTCCGATAATGGAAAAAGCATTTGTTTTTTCTGTATTCTCTTTTTTATTAACAAATTTATTAATAAATGGTTTAGTAGCTAAAATTAGAATAGCTGATAAAATAACAAATACAGTTCCTTGAATCATTAAGTTATCAGTAAAAAAGCTAACACACATTGTAATTAAACCTGCAACTCCTAACCAAAATACTAAAAATCCAACTGTTAGAATTTCTGCTATAAAAAAGATTCCAGAAGCAATTAACCAAAATTGCCACATAAATAAACCCTCCTTCGGACTCACACTATATATATTATACAATAAAATATGAAAAAAATAAAGAGATTTATGAAAAAACTGGAAAAATTATAAATGGCAATAATAAATTTCCGGTTTATTATGCACATATTTCACTTAAGA
>CANAUI010000085.1 GCA_947364715.1 uncultured Clostridium sp. | reverse complement strand
TATTGGTATTTTTATATTTTTAAATATCAATTATATTCTTAAACTGATGACATTGGAAAAATCTTCCCCTTTAACCCCTACCTTATGAAACGAAAAAATTAAAAAATAGAATTTAAAATTGAATAAGAAATTAAAATTTTTAAAAAAAACTTTATAAAAATGGAACGAAAATTTATGAAAAAGGAAGTGAAAAATTATGAGAAATAGAACAATAGGAATTAATGTTAGAGTGAGTGAAAACGAGAAGAAAAAATTACAAAGAAATGCTAAAAAGAGTAACTTAAATTTGTCATCTTATTTGAGGAAATCTGGATTACAAAAGGAGATTTATTCAATACCAGATGAAGAACTTCGTAAAATTTACAATGGAATTGTTGAATTAAAGAATGAGTTTTTTTATATGAGTGATGAAGAAATAAAAGAGAAAATAACAAAAATGCAAAGTGATTTTCTAGATATTTATAATTATAAAAACGGAGATGATGTCGATGGCAACAACAAAAATATGGGCAATTAAAGATAGTATATCTCGTGTAATAAGTTATGCAAAAAATCCAGAAAAGACAACATTTTCAGATTTGAAACAAGTGCTAAAATATGCAGAAGATGATGAGAAAACTATTGATAAAGATGAAAAAACTATGTATGTAACAGGAGTAAATTGTAAAATAAAAACAGCTTATGAAGAAATGACAACAGTACAAAATAGATTTGATAAATGCACAGGAAATGTTGCTTATCATGCATATCAAAGTTTTAAAACAGGAGAAGTATCACCAGAATTAGCTCACAAAATCGGAATAAAACTTGCAGAAGAGATGTGGAGTGAATATCAAGTGGTAGTTGCAACACATTTTAATACAGGCACATATCATAATCATTTTGTAGTAAATTCAGTTAATATGTTTACAGGAAAGAAGTTTAACTGTAACAAAGGAGCATATTATCATTTCAGAGAGTTATCAGATGAACTATGTAGAGAATATGGACTAACAGTTATTGAAAATCCAACAGGAAAAACACCAAGAAGTATATATTTCGCAGAAAAACGAGGAGAGCCAACAAAGTATAATGTAATAAGACAAGCTATTGATGAAACAATGCAAATGTGTATAAATTACGGACAGTTTAAAAAGATAATGCTTAAAAAAGGTTATATAATCAATGATGATTATAATAGGAAATATCCAACAATTCGCTCAATAAATGAAAAAAAAGCAGTAAGAATGTATCATTTAGGAGAAGAATATTTGCCAAAGAACATTGCAAACAAAGTTGAACACAATCCATATCATTATCAAAATAGATATATG
Source organism: uncultured Clostridium sp. (assembly GCA_947364715.1). Taxonomy (GTDB): domain Bacteria; phylum Bacillota; class Clostridia; order TANB77; family CAG-508; genus CAG-269. The sequence continues at coordinate 2,486 of CANAUI010000085.1, read as the reverse complement.
GAATTTATACACCCTAAAAAGAAAAAACAAAAATACAAAGTTTACAAGTATAAAGGTAAATTCAATGATATTAGTAAAATGAGTGGAATTGATGTGCTATTTCTACTGCTATTTCACTTATTAGGACTGCTACCCAAAAGAGAAAATTATCAGCCACTATCTCCAGAAATGAAACAAGAAGTAAGAAAAATTGAACGATATTCTAATGAAATTAGACTTATAGTAACCCAAAAACTAAAAACAATAGAAGCTGTAAAAAGCTATATTAAACAAACTGAAAAAGATATTAAAGATGTTACTAATTTAAGGCAAAAATACAGAAATAAGCTAAGAAATTGTAAAGATGATAACTTAATAAAGGAATATAAAGAAAAGCGAAATGGATGCACTACAATTCTAAATAAGTATAGAAGAAATATAAAAACAGCAAATTATATTTTCGAAGATACACCAAAAGTTAAACAAGTAATAAAGATAGAAAGGCAAATGAAAAATGTTCAAAAAGATATTACTAAAACAAAGAAAAAAGATAGATATTTAAATAGATAAGATTATAACAAGATTGTTATGTATAAAATAATAATCTTGTTATATTTTTACAAAAAGAGCATACAATACTAATTCTTATAATAAATTTGCCACAATTTTATATTGTGTAAAATACATAATTATGTTAAAATTTAAATGATAGAATGAAAAACATATATAATAGGAGAACATATGAAAAAATTAAATAAAATAATAACAAATGAACTAAGAAGAATATTACCATATCACTTATTAGGAGTAATATTACACACAATAGTAATATATATGGCATTTAAAATACCAGAATTAATTGGAAACATTTTAGACTTATTAATGGAAGAAAATATTAACAAAGAATTAATCGTTAATCAAGCATATTGGTTAATATTTTATTCAAGTTTCGTATTTATTCCCAGAACATTATATAGAATATGCTATTTTACACTTTCAAGAAAAGCAGATATAGTTTTAAGAAAAAAAGTAATAGAACATTTGCAAAAAGTAAAACCAGAATACTTTGAGAGAGAAGATAAAGGAACATTTTTAGCATATTTATCAAAGGAACTTTTATCAATTCGTAAAATATTGGGAAACTTTTGGTTTTGGCTAACAAAAACATGTATAACACCAATTATGGCTGTTATACTAATATGGAATCAATTTAACAAAGAAATGGCATTATATTTGATTCCAATATTTCCAGTAGCAATAATAGCAATGAAATATTATTATAAAAAATTAAAAGAAAAGGTAGAAAAATCAAGAAAAGTTTATGTGGATTTATCAAAAAATATAGAACAAAATACAGAAGGTTTTTTACTAGTAAAATCTTATAATAGACAAGAAGACCAAAAAGGAAAATTCAATAAAATTAATGAACAGATGTATCAAGCAGATTATGAAATTGGAGTTCAAAAGAATGGAATTGCAAATGTTATAAATATCTTATGGGCATTTTGCTACATTGTAGGATTTGGAACTGGAATAATGTGTATTATGCAAGGTTCTTTAACAGTTGGAGGTCTTGTTGCATTTATAGGTTATATTACTCAAATTTTAGGGAATTTTGTTTCAGGTATTAAGGATTTATTAGAAAACTTACCTTATTATAAACAATCAATTAATAGATTTAACTATTTTTTAAACTTAGAAGAATATTCAAAAGAAGGAAAAGAATTAAAACAAATTGAACAAATAGAAATAAAACATTTGTCATATTGGTATAATGGAGAAGAAAAGCCAGTTTTAAAAGATATTAATTTGACAATAAAAAAAGGTGAGAAGATTGGAATTATAGGACAAGTCGGAAGTGGAAAAACAACTTTAATGAATATAATATCAGGGTTTTATGAAATTCCAAATGAAATGATTTATATAAACAAAGAAGATATTAATACATATCAAAAAAATACAGTTTTTCAAAAATATAATTATGCAATTCAATCAAATATAATTTTAGATGATACTATAAAATCTAATATAGATATTGAAAAAAATTTACAAGAAGATCAAATAAGGCAAATTATAACCAAAGCAGATCTAGAAGAAGATATAAGAAATATGCAAGAAAAAGAAAATACTTGGGTACGGTGAAAAAGGAATAAAACTGTCTGGAGGGCAAAAACAAAGAATATCAATAGCAAGAAATTTATCTAAAATTAGAGAAGTAAATATTTTTGATGATACACTCTCAGCACTAGATACTAACACAGAGCAGAAAATAATGAATACATTAATAGATGAAGTAGGAGATAATACATTAATTGTAATATCAAATAAAACATCTAATATGAAAAACTTAGATAGAATTTATGTATTATTAGATGGAATGATACAAGATATGCGGAACACATGAAGAATTATTAGAAAAAAATGAGTTTTATAAAGAACTAAATTTATTAGAAAGAAAGACCAACTATAAAAAGTCAAGTATTTTTTGAAAAAAATTAAAAAAGTTT
>CANAUI010000084.1 GCA_947364715.1 uncultured Clostridium sp. | reverse complement strand
TAATTGTCCTTTCATATTTTTAAAATTTTCTTCCATTTGATATACTCCTTTCCTACGTAAAGAAGTATATCAAAGTAATTTTTTAGCATCAAAAAAGTAACCAATATTGGTAGTTTTTATATTCCCTTTTTTGGTTACTTTTATATTATCATTTTTATGGTAAGTGAAAACTTGAATAATGACACACATAAAAGTTACTTAGCATAATCCATAATTGTTTGGGTTTCCAATCTAGGTTTAACTTGTTCCGATACAGTATATAGTGTATAGTTGATAGTTTATAAGTAAAATAATAGTAAAATTGTCTAGTAATAGGTAAAGACCGTTTGGATATGTGCAAATATAATTAGTACAAAATTTATTGTTACTGATTTTATTTGTCATTCCAAATAGGTCTCTTTTTATTATGCTAAAAAGTCTTCATATTCTTACATCGCATAGCAGAAAGATACTGAAAAGCTTTTATGCTAGGTAGTAGAAAAATTTTTCAGTATTCAAAATAATGTTTATATTTGGTGGTATACTTACATACATATGTATGTGGTCTGTACATGCTTCTGCATTTATTACTTCTACGTCCTTCCTTCTACATAATTCTCTCAATATCATTCCTATTTTTCTTCTTAATGTTCCATATATTTCTTTTCTTCTAAATTTTGGTGCAAACACAATATGGTACTTGCATTCCCATGTTGTATGTGCTAAACTATCTGTGTATGGATTTTTCATACGTCCCACTCCTTCCATGATTTATATTTTAAGCCGTCAAACTTTAAATATTATATCATGTTTGAGTGGGTATTTTTTGTTACTCTGTACAAAACTATAAGTTTTATTATACTCCCCAACATAGCTAGGGGTTACTCTAAATTCAATAAAAGATAGATAATTTCAACTAATTATCTACCCTGATCCTGGACTTGTGTTCTTCTTGCTTATGTTCTTTGATAAATTTAGAAACAGTTCCATAATAACCTGTAAATCCTTTATCTTTTATGAAATTAAAAATTGCTCTACCATTAGCTGTAAAATTATATCTTCAATTTTCCCCAGCCTATTTTCATTTCTTTATTTTTAAGTAATTGCTGTTTTAACAATTTTTGTAAAGAAGTATCTTCTATTAAATCATTATAATTACTACATTCTTGTACATTAAAAACAAAATTTAATATATCTTTAGTTGTATCTAATCCATCTTTTACTTCAAATAAATTATAAAATTTTGCAATATTTGAGTTTGAATCTATAATATTATTTATCTGATTACTTAATAACCAAGAATCACACCTATATTCTGGATTTTTTATGTTAAAGTATTTTTCGATTTCTTGTTTTGAATTTTTTATTGAATCTAATACTTTATCTATTTGTAATTTTTCTCCTGATGGTATATGTATTTTTATATGATTTTCACATTTTTCATATTGCAATCTTCCAACTTCTATCAACTTTGTATTAATAAAGTATGCTGCCCAAATCATCTGTGAAATTCTAATACCTTCTAATTTTCTAACAAAAATATCATTTGTTAGCGTTTCTTTAACCCTTTTCTTATATAGTTCTTTTTGCTCTCTATTATATTTTTTAAGTTTCATATTTTGGCAATGTATTTCATAGCTATATAATACTAATATATTGGTTATATAAGGATTATATTGTTCACCAAAAAGCTCAATCATATTTTGCCTTTTCCAAAGAGTATCAATCTTAAATGATTTATCAGTATATAATATATTATAAATTTCCTCTGCTTTAATATTAAAGTCTTTTATTTCATTAACATCTTTTATACACTTATAACATTTATTTTTATAATTAGTATCATTTATTTGATAATATTTTAGAGCATTTTCAACTACAGATAACTCAAATTTCATTAAATTGTTCCCTTTCTTATAAATTCATTAAAAATGATATTACTAATCTTCTTCCCTTGACTATAAACATATTCATCATTTCTATAATCTTTATCTTTAAAATCTTTGATAAAAATTGTTAAAATATAATTTCCATACTTAGTTGATACAATACCTCCATCATTTCTAACAGATTGATATTTTCCACTTTTAGTAACTATATAATTTACAATTGGATTTTCTACTTCTTTATAAACTTTGTGTATTCCATCTCCAACCATCTCATGATATTTTTGATTTTTTATTATATCTATTATTTCTTGTGTTGTATCTTTATCAAATATCTCATAATCATTTAACTTTTTCCATACTAAATAATAATCATAAGCTGTAGTTTCGGAAAACACTTCATCTTCTACTGATTTAAATTCACTATATAATTTTGTATCTCTACAACCAATATTTTCTATCGTTTTATTTATTTTATCTATTCCTAAAAAGTCAATTAACATATTAGTTGCTACATTATTACTTATAATCATCATTAAAGTTGCAATGTCTAAAACAGGAAGTTTTATACCTTTTGATAAATATCTCATTACACCACTACCATTTACATAGTGTTTATCTAAATATGTAAAATCTGTTTTTCTTTGTATCGTTCCATTACTTATTTGATTAAATAATTCTACTAAAATAAATATTTTTATACAACTTGCTGAATTATACTTTTCTTTTTCATTTATTTTTAATATATTTCCATTTAAATCATCATAATAAACTGCTACTTTACCATCAAAATTAACTAAATCATCTTTTATTACTTTTTCCATATTCATAACTAAATTCTCCAATCCTCAAAATAATATCTTTAATTTGTGTTATTTATACCATAAAATCCTTATAAAAACAATTATTTTACATATATTAACATTAAAATATAGTAAGGCTGTTACATTTATATAACAACCTTTAATATTCTTATCTTGCATATCTATCTTTTTTCTTTGTTTTGGTAATATCTTCTTGTCCATTTTTCATTTGCATTTCTATTTTTATTACTTCTTTAACTTTTGGTGTATCTTCTAAAATATAATTTGCTGTTTTTAGATTTTTTCTATACTTATTTAGTATTGTAGTGCACTCATTTCGCTTTTCTTTATGCTCCTTTATTAAGTTATCATATTTACAATTTCTTAGCTTATTTCTGTATTTTTGCCTTAAATTAGTAACATTTTCAATGTCTTTTTCAGTTTGTGTAATATAGCTTTTTTACATTTTCTGTTGTTTTTAGTTTTTCGGTTACAATGAGTCTAATCTCATTAGAATATTGTTCCATTTTTCTTACTTCTTGTTTCATTTCTGGAGATATTGGATGATAATTTTTTCGTTTTGGTAGTAATCCTAATAAACGAAATAGTAATAAAAATAGTACATCAATTCCACTATTATATAACCTTTTTTGAACATTATCTTTTTAAATTGCCCGTAATTTATACACATTTCCATTGTTTCATCAATAGCTTGTCTTATTACATTATATTTTGTTGGTTATCCTCGTTTTTCTGCAAAATATATACTTCTTAAAAGATTTAAGAAAAATGTTTTAAAATCAAATTTATCAGGAAGTGGTTATCTTAGAAGTCTTATTACAAATTACCAACCTAAAGATGCTCCTTCTGATACAATTCTTTTACCAATAATAGCTGAACTAAAATCTGTTGGAAAAACAGTAAATGAAATTGCAAGAACTGCAAATAGATTTGACTTTATAAATGCGAGATATTGTACTATTCTTCCACTAACAACTAAAATATTACAAGATGGTTTTTGGTTTCATATTGATTTAGAAGAAGTCGACTCTACTGTTTTAGTTGAGCAATTAAAGGTTGTTAGTAAAATAAGAATTACAAATCTATATAGAAAAAAGGGGCAATTAGTTACTATCTCACAAAATGACTGGGACAAGATTAATTCACAACTTGAAAGTTTGGATTTAGGTCAAGTTTTTAGACACATTTTTTTACGAATTTTTATATTTTTT
>CANAUI010000083.1 GCA_947364715.1 uncultured Clostridium sp. | reverse complement strand
TCCCAAGCTGCCTAGTACCTAATCAAAAAATGTCCAATTTTTTGGGTTCAGTACATTTAGTAGCCTCGTTTTAATCATACTATTGTTAACTTATTCCTAGAATAGTTTTTACACGTTTAACATCATCACTAGTAGCATCTCGTATATCTGCTAAATCATAGCCTAAACCTAATTTTGTCCATTTATATTTACCAATACTGTGATATGGCAAAATTTCTATTTTTTGAACTGTATTTAATGTAGATATAAATTTTTTTAAAGTTTGTAAATCTTTTTCATCATCTGTAACTCCTGGAACTAATACTTGTCTAATCCATATTGGTATATGGTTATCACTTAGATATTTGGCAAAATTTAATTCTAATTTATTATCAAAACCAACTAAATCTTTACACTTTTCACTATTAATATGTTTGATATCTAAAAGTACTAAATCAGTTAATGTTAATAATTTTTTAATATCATCTGTTAAAGACACCATTCCAGAAGTATCAATACAGGTATGAATTTTTTTCTTTTTTAATTTAGTAAATAATTCAATCAAAAATTTTACTTGTAATAAAGGCTCTCCACCTGAAACAGTGACACCTCCATTTGGAGTAATATAATTTTTGTATTTTAAAATTGTTTCATAAATTTCATCAACTGACTGGTATTTTCCTTCTTCCATATTCCATGTGTCACGGTTGTGACAATATTTACATTGTAGATGGCAACCTTGAAGAAACAAAACAAAACGAATTCCTGGACCGTCAACAGCACCAAAGGTTTCTATTGAATGTACTTTTGCATAATATCTTAAATCTTTTTTATCATTTTGTAATTGTTTATTTTTTTCCATATTAACATTTTATGATATATTTAAAAACTTAAATAACCATAAACTCCTTTCAAAATAGGGATTAGAGGTAATCCTCAATCCCTTTATAATTTAAATTCTTTCATGGATAGTTCTATTAATAACATCTAGTTGTTGTTCTCTTGTTAATTTTGTAAAGTTTACAGCATATCCAGATACTCTAATAGTTAATTGAGGATAGTTTTCTGGATGTTCCATAGCATCTTCTAATAAACTTCTATCAAAAACATTTACATTGATGTGATGACCTGTTTGTTTAAAATATCCATCTAACATAGTTACTAAGTTTGTAATTCTTGCATTTTCATCTTTTCCTAATGTTTTAGGTGTAATTGAGAATGTATATGAAATTCCATCTTCTGACGAATTAAATGGTAATTTTGCGATAGAATTCATAACTGCTAAAGAACCATTTGTATCTCTTCCATGTAATGGATTTGCACCAGGTCCAAATGGGGCACCCATTTTTCTTCCATCAGGAGTGTTTCCTGTAGCTTTTCCATAAACGACATTTGATGTGATAGTAAGGATAGATAGAGTATGTTTAGAATTTCTATAAGTTGGATATCTTCTTAATTTATTCATAAATGTTTTTACAATATCAACTGCTATGTTATCTACTCTTTCATCATCATTACCAAATTTAGGGTAATCTCCTTCTATTTCGTAATCAGTAGCTAATCCAGTTTCATCTCTTATTACTTTTACTTTTGCATATTTAATAGCAGAAAGTGAATCAGCAACTACAGATAAACCAGCAATACCACAAGCCATAGTTTTAATAATATCTTTGTCATGAAGTGCCATTTCAATTGCTTCATAGCAATATTTATCATGCATGTAATGGATAGCATATAAAGCTTTAATGTATATTTTTGATACATAATCCATCATTTGGTTGAATTTCTCCATAACTTCATCATAATCTAAATATTCAGATGTGATTGGAGCAAATTTTGGTGTGATTTGTTTTCCAGAAATTTCATCTCTACCACCATTAATAGCATATAATAAAGTTTTAGCTAAGTTTGCTCTTGCACCAAAGAATTGCATTTGTTTACCAATTTTCATTGGAGAAACACAACAAGCAATTCCATAATCATCTCCTAATGTTATTCTCATTAAATCATCACTTTCATATTGAATAGAAGATGTTTTAATAGATAAATCAGCAGTATATCTTTTAAATCCATCAGGTAGATTTACAGACCATAGAACTGTTAAGTTTGGTTCTGGAGCTGGTCCTAAGTTTTCTAATGTATGAAGCATTCTGAAAGAGTTTTTAGTAACTAAAGTTCTTCCATCAATTCCCATACCACCAATACTTTCTGTTACCCATACAGGGTCACCACTAAATAATTCATTATATTCAGGTGTTCTTAAGAAACGAACTAATCTTAATTTCATAACAAAATGGTCCATAATTTCTTGAACTTCTTGTTCTGTAATAGTTCCATTTTGTAAATCTCTTTCAAAATAAATATCTAAGAAAGTAGAAGTTCTACCAAGGCTCATTGCAGCACCATCTTGAGATTTTATAGCACCTAAGTATCCAAAATATAACCATTGTACAGCTTCTTTACTATTATTTGCAGGTTTAGAAATATCAAAACCATAATTTGAAGCCATTGATTTTAAATCATTTAAAGCTTTAATTTGTTCATTAATTTCTTCTCTTTCACGAATAATTTCTTCAGTTAAACAATCAACATCTAATGTATTTAAATCTTTTTTCTTTTCTTCAATTAATACATCAATACCATAAAGTGCAACTCTTCTATAATCACCAATAATTCTTCCTCTACCATATCCATCTGGTAATCCAGTAAGTAGGTGAGAACTTCTAGCAGCTCTGATATCTGGTGTATATATACTAAATACACCATCATTATGTGTTTTTCTGTAATTGTGGAAAATATTTTGTACTTCACTATCTACTTTTTTATCATAAGCTTCACAAGCTTTTTCTACAATACGAATTCCTCCATAAGGCATAATTGCTCTTTTTAAAGGAGCATCAGTTTGAAGACCTACGATTTCTTCTAAGTTTTTATCAATATATCCTGCTTCATGACTATTTACAGTTGAAACAGTTTTTGTGTCTATATCTAAAACACCACCTTTAGAAGCTTTTTCTTTTTTATAAAGTTCTAATACTTCATCCCATAATTGTTTTGTTTTTTCTGTAGGCTCTGCTAAAAAAGTTGAATCTCCTTCATAAGGTGTATAATTTTTTTGTATGAAATCTCTAACATTAATTTCGCTTTGCCAATCACCTTTTTCAAATCCTTCCCATTGTTCAAATTTCATAATATAAAAAAACCTCCTTAATAAAAATAAAATGAAATATAATCAATAATAATTAAGTAAATTATTTGATTTTGTTAATATGTGTCTTTATTATTATTATCATTTTGACCACATAATATAATATCATATCGAAAAAATATAATCAATTAAAAAAGAAAATATTTTAATAAAGTTATATATATATTTCACAGCATATTTATCATTGAATCAAAAAGACAATATTTATTAACTGTTAATTGTAATATTACATTTATAAATTAATCATATGAATAAATATTCAAAAAAGCTGTTGCAAATGCAACAAAAACCAATATTTTTAATATTGGTTTTTAATACAAATTTATTCAGATTCTGCAATGATTTTTGCAATTTTATAAATTAATCTTTGTTTATGTGCAGGACAACTACTTAATAGGTCAGAGAATTCTTTTGATAAATAATTATTTGAATCACTAGAAGTACCACTTAAAATATATCCTTCTGAAACATCTAGTAAACTACAAATTTGTGTTAATCTTTTTAAATTAATATGAGAGTTTCCTCTTTCTACTCTACTTAAAAATGCAACAGAAACATCTATTTTTTCTGATAATTCTTCTTGTGTATAATTTTTAGCAAGTCTTGCTTGTTTAATTCTTTGACCAATAATATTATAATCTAATGCCATATATATCACCTTCCTATATTTTAATTACAAAACAAATATAGAGTATATTTTTACTATATAGTCTACGAAAATACTATATAATAATAAATGTAAAAAGTCAAGGATTTTATGATTAAAAGCTTAGAAATATAAATGGCAATAATAAATTTCCGGTTTATTATGCACATATTTCACTTAAG
>CANAUI010000082.1 GCA_947364715.1 uncultured Clostridium sp. | reverse complement strand
TACCTAGCATTTCATAATACTAGGTATTAACACAAATTTTTAAGCGATTGCCATAGTATAATGACTTTTATAGTAAAAGATGTTATAATAATTCTGGCAAAGGAGTGGAAATATGAATGCACAAAAAAGATATGAGTATATGAAAGAGTTACAGACAGATTTAAAACCAGTAAATATACCTGTAACTTTTGAAGAAAATGCTAATGAAGAAAATTTGAAGAAACTTGCTGAAACAATGGAGAAAATGGGGTGTAAACCAGGATGGACACATGAATGTAAACCAACGATATCTGGAGAAGTAAATGGTGAAATTTTTGTATCTATGAAGAGATGTGATGTTAAAGAGATATTTAATGCGCAAACAATTTATAAAAAAGATGGTTATTATGATGTTCAAGTTTTAAATTATAAAAATGATAAAAATGAAGATTGTCAACAACTTGGATATAAAGAAAAATTAACTTTTGAAGATGGAATGTATAAAAATTTGTGCTTAGTTAATTTTAGTGTAGATTCATCTAATACTGGTGTGGATAGAGAGGTTTTTGAAAAGGGAATTAAAGTAAGAGAAATTGGAGGGATATCTGCAAGATACAAATTAGCTACAGAATTCGAAAAATTTGCACAACCATCTGATGAATTGTTAGAAGAATATTCAAAAGCTACAGGATTACCAATTATATATGGAGAAAAAATTGTAGGTCTTGATATTAAACGTCTAAAAGAAGAAATGATAGAAATAGAAAAAAATAAAGGAAGAAATACAACTCTTGTATGGCCATATATTATTTCAATAGAGGTAAGTAGGCAAATAGACAATAAACCTCAAACAAAAACAATAAAATATGCGTATACTTCTTTAGAATCATATAAAAAAGAAGAAAAACCATATATGATTTATATGGATGGGATTGATGGAAGAACAGGATTTTCTGGAATGTTTAGATTACAAGGAGAGACATATATAGATAACAGAACATTTAGAAAAGAAAATGATGAATATAAATATGATACAATAAGTTATGAAAAAATAATGAAATTGGCAGGAGAGATGCGTACAAAATTGTCAGATGAAGCAAAGTCAGCAGTAATGGGGACATTTAAAATGCCACCACAAATAAAAAAAATATATGAAAGAGCAAGTAGTATTAAAAAAGAAGAAAAGGATTCTAATCTAGGAATTGAAAATTATCATTAAAAAATATTAAAGTAGGTAATACAAGTATTTGTAAACCTGCTTTTTGTTATATTAATAGAAAAATTATGTATTATTTATAGCTTTCAAAAGTAATATTTTTAAACTTTTAATAATAGTATTAAAGTGAAAGAAGGCGAGAATTTTGAAAAAAAGTTTAAATATTACATTTATTAATCCTAATAAAGAAGAAGAAATTGTACAAGCTATAGCTGGAGTTCTTGCCTATAATTTAGCAGAAGAAGATAATAATATAAAATTTGAATATAATAACCTGAAATATAAGATGAAAAAATGTTAGTAATGTAAAACATACATATTATTAAAAGGTAAGTGATGCAAAGTGAAAACTCAAAAATTTAATTTTGAAAGTGACAAAATTATTCAAATATATATAAATCAGAAAGAAAAAAGCAATGAAGAAATAGTAAGAGAGATTAATAATATAAAAAGTAAAAATCCAAATGTATTTATATTTAGTAGTGGAGATAATGATACTGTAAAAACATTAAAAGAAATATTAAATTATCAAAAAAATAAAAAAGATTAAGTGATAACATATTAAAGCTATTATAAAAAGAGGATAATATAAAATGTTTTAAAATACAAATATATATATCTTCGGAAAGGATAAATATATTGGAAGTTGTATGTTATTGTAGGTTAAGTAAAGATGATAATAAAAGTAGATATAGTAGTATAAATAGCCAAATAGAACTTGCAAGAGAATATGCTAAGTTACAAGGTTGGGATATATCTAAATATTACATTGATGATAATGTATCTCGGATATATTTCAAATGATGAAAGACCCGAGTTTAGTAAAATGTTGCAAGACATAGAAGAAGGAAAAGTTGATATTATTTTAGCAAAAGATTTATCAAGAATTGGTCGTAAAGGTAGCAGAACACTTACATTTATTGATGAACTAAAAGAGAAAAATGTAAATCTAATACTAACAAAAGATACTTTTGGGGAATTTAATTTATTAGAAGGAGATGATGATTTACTAGGTCTTTCAACATGGTTTAATGAAAGATATGTAAAAGAAGTATCAAAAAAAGTAAAAATAGGAATGCACAAGCAGTTAGAAAAAGGAATATTATTACAAGGCACAAAATTTGGTTATTTAAAGACAGCCCAAAAGGGAGAATTAATCGTTGATGAAGATGTAAAAGATACTATAACAACAATATTTGATTTATATGAGCAAGGATTAGGAATGAGAAAAATATGTCATAAGCTGAATTTTGAACATGACTTTTTAACACCATCACAAGTAATTGAAAAAGAGTTAATTAAAAAAGGAAAAAGTTATAAGAAGCCTGTAAAAAATTTATGGGATATATATATGATAAAAAGAATACTAAAAGACGAAATTTATATAGGAACTTTAATTACTCATAAAACAGAAAGAAAAGATATTCATAAACAAGGGAAAAAAATAGAAAGAGAAAATCAATATATATTTGAAAATCATCATGAGGCAATTATTTCAAAGGAGCAATTTGAAAGAGTACAAGAAATGATGAAAAAAAGAGTAAAAAGTTCTAGTATGTATACAAAGAAAAAGAGAGATTACATATTTGGTGGATTTCTAAGATGTGGAGAATGTGGAGGTAGTGTTACAGGGGTTGCAAGAATTCGTAGTAAAAAAGATAATTATCATCCCAAAAAATCATATGAATGTGTTAGTTATAGAAAATATGGAAGAGCAAGATGTGTATGTCATAATATAAAGGAAGATGTGTTACTTGCTAGTTTTAGGAATTTTTTGATAATGTTAAGAGAAAATTACATAAATGAAATAACTGGATTAAAATTAAGAGAAGATAAATTGAATAAAAAGACAAATTTAGAAGAACAAAAATCGAATTTAAAAAATCTACAAAAAGAATATAAAGTTTTGATTTCTCAAAAGATAAAAGAAATAGCTATTTCCTCAAAAGATAAAAGAAAGTTTATAGAAAATGCATATAAAGAAATTGAAGAAGAAAAATATAAAGAGATTGAAAAAATAAAAAGAAAGCTAGAAAAACTGCAAAAAGACAATTTGAAAATAAAACAAAAAAAATTAAAACCAAATATAGAATATTTTAATGAAATTATAGAAAAAGATATACCAGATAAAGCAATATTAAATATGTTAATTGATAAGATTTATATTTATAATGATAAAACTGTAAAGTTTGATTTAAAAATAGATATAGGAAAGTATTTAAAATGTTAAAGAAATTTTATTATTATTAATATATAAAATAAAAGTTCAACTGTGTAGATATAGTCACAACATTATGCAGGAGTGGCTTTTGATGTTGGGCAAACATTATCTGCAGAGAGAAGAAGAGTTCTTTGGAATAGTGCTAATAATTCAGGTGTATGGACATTTGTAGAAACAGTAGAGTAGGTTTTCAAAAGAAAACAATAAATATGATATATATTTCTTTAAATCGAAATATATATTTAAAAACAAAAAGTTATTTCTTTTTCACGAAATAAGACATATAGACATATTTTACAAATACTTGAACTTTACATAATGATATGTTATAATATGAGACATAATTAAGGCTAAAGACCTGATTATTGTAGAATAAAGCAGTTTAAAAACTTGTATGAATGAATTAATTCATACACAATTAAGAAAGGAGATTAACTATGAATAACAACCTTAACCAAGTAACAGAAAATCGGAGTGGTATAAAAACACATCCAAGAGAAATAATGGACTTAAGAGAATTGTTTGTTATTTTAACTTACAGTTGTAATGGGAATTGTAAGTTTTGTATCGAAAGAAATGTTCATCAAAAAGGAATGATTAGTGATGAACATTTCGCAAAAGCAATAGCTTTTGCCAAAGAAAAAGGTGGTGTTAGAATAGATATATAGACACAAAATTTTACGAATCGATGAAAAGATGAT
>CANAUI010000081.1 GCA_947364715.1 uncultured Clostridium sp. | reverse complement strand
AAATGGACCATTTTTCAATTAGAAAGTGGACCATTTTTCACTTGACAAATACAGTATTAGCAATACTTCTTATTGAACTGCTATTTTTATACAATTCAAATATTCTCTTTACTACTTGAGCTTCAATGGGTTATACTTCTAAATGACCTGTTTCAGCATTTCTAGTATAGCCATAAGGTGCTTTACTAGGATGTACTTTTTCTAATGCCATCTCTTCCATAGCTCTTTTTGTTCTTGCTCCAATTTCTTTTCTTTCTCTTTGTCCAAATACTAAATTCATTCCAAATATCATTTCAACATTTGCAGTAGATACATCATAAGGCTCTAATATCAATTCGATTTTAACATCGTGTTCTTCACAATAGTTTAAAAGCCAAAAACCATCATAATTATTTCTAGTTAGCCTATCCACTTTTATAGCAACTATTTTCTCAATTTTGTGTGATTTAATATCTTTTAAAAGTCTTTGCATTTCTGGTCTAATCAAGTCTTTTCCAGAATGCCCTGCATCATTGTATACATCTACAATATAATAATTGTTTTTCTCACAATATTCTTTTATCATTCGTAATTGTGAATCAATAGAATATCCATTATCTCTTTGCTCATCTGTTGATACTCTTACATAAATTCCACATCTCATAAAATTACCTCCTCTATATATTTGCTCAGAAAAGTATATTTTCGCACTCCCCCATTTTCTAAAAATTTTTTTATCCCTCTATTCTTTGAAAGGAATTTTTTAGGGTTTTGTATGAAAATTTTTGAAAATTTATTAAAAAAGTTTTTATTATTTCATTAGTTTCCTCACAAAAACACAAAAAGTGTAGTAAAAAATTTAAAGATACGCCATAAGTTTCTTAACTAAATTGCATTTTTGCAAGTCTAATTTGTTAATTTTATGAGAATTTGCCTAATTTCTTTTAAGTTATACTTTTGATTATGTTCTTTTATGTAAAAGTTTTTACTACTTATTTCATTTACTTTATATTCAAGTATTGTAAGAGTAATAGGATAAGTAATTAAATATTCAGTAGGTTTAATAAATTTTAAATTCGTTTTTAGCAAATGCTTTACTTTTCCATTTTTAGTTGTAAAAGTATAATTTTTAATAGTTTCTAATATTTCGATATTTGGCTCTAATTCTTGTATTACTTTAAATTCAAGCATAAAAAATGTCCTCCTTTCTGGGAAGAGAACATTTTAGTTTTATATACAAAAAAACAACCTACAAACTTTATAGTTCGCAAGTTGTTATAATTTGGTGCCTTAGCGAAGGACGTATGCGAAAAACGTCTTGCACAAAAGTACCTTATTATCCGTTTCAAAATCAGTTATAGCAATAGTTTTAAAGATATGTATACCCACATTGGTGTTTTTTTGTCTATTACTATGTTTTTAATTTAACATAATTTTTTATATTTGGCAATACCTTTTGAAAAGAAATCTGCCACTGGTGGCAAATTCTTTATATAAACTATAATTTTATTTCTTTTTCAAACTTCTCTTATTTTCTTTTTCTAATTGTTTTAAACTCTTTTTAGGAGTTGGCAAGTCTTCTGGCATAGTTCCTCCAAGTTCTTTTATTGTTTTTCTTATCTTAGAACCTACTTCATAATGAGCCTTATTAGCTTCTTTTTCACTTTGAATATTATCTTTTTTTAATTTTTGTTCTGTTTGAGATATTCTAAATAAATTTGCAATAAGCTCATCACTTCCCATATTGTCTAAAATATCTTCTCTATATCTTAATCCTTTTCTTTTAGCAATGTCATCAGCAGTTTCCCCATTGTATAAACCTTTATAGCCAGAATTATGAAATCTATCAAAATTTTTAACTCCTGCATTTTTTGCTGTTTGATTAAGTGAATAATTGCCTTTTTTTGTTAAGTTTCTTTGATAAAATCTCTTTTCATCTTCTGTTAATGAACTGTACTCTTTTTCGCTAATTTCTTGTTTTCTAGTTTGAATTGCAAAATATGTTTGTGCAAGAGCAATTACTTTTTTTCTAGTATCGCCGTTTTGTGCTATTAAATAGCAAGCATAACGTGTTAATTTATAATCTTTTTGTTTTCTCTCTGCTCCTGAACCTATTTGTACCATTTTGTCGACGTCGACAAAATGGTCAAACACACTAATATCACTATTTTTGCAAGATTCTTTTGCTTTGTTTATAACATTTTCAAATTTTCGCCATTCTTTATAATTTAAAACTAATTGTAATTCTCTAGCATACCAATATTCAATTCCTTCTTCATTGATATGTTTTATATCTTCAAAAGTTTGATTACTATAATTTTCATTCTTATCTAGTTCATTCATTTGAAATCATCTCCGTTTCTCTCATTGTTATTTTATTACAATTTCAAATGAATTGCAATATATTTGCGAAAATTTGTTTCATTGTTTATATCATTGCATATACCTTTTCTTTATTTTAAAACCTTTTCTTTATTTACTATCATATCTACTTTTCCATTTTTTAGATAAATTATTTTATCAGAATTTTCAATAGTGGATTTTCTATGTGCTATTATGATTACTGTGCTTTCTTTTGTTATCCTATCAATTAGCTTTTGAATCCTATCTTCTGTTTTTAAATCAATATTTGAAGTTGGTTCATCAAAAATATAAATATTGGCTTTATGTAGTATGGCTCTTAAAAAAGCAATCATTTGTAATTGTCCATATGATAATTTGTTTTTTTCGATTACTTCATCTAATCCATTTTCAAAGTTTTCTAATACCTTTTCAAATCCAATTTCTTTTGCTACTAATTTTATTTGCTCATCTAGTATATTGTTATCTCCTAATATTATATTATTCTTAAGTGTATCATTTAATATATAAGGAGTTTGTGAAATATAAGATATGTTTTTCCTTATGTCTTTTATTCTTATTTTTGATATATCTTTTCCTCCAATCATTATTCTTCCTTTTGATATTGGATATAATCTCATAAGAATATTTGTAAGTGTTGTTTTACCTACGCCTGTTTTCCCTGCAATTGTTACTTTGTTACCTTCTTTTATGATAAATGATATATTATGTAGTACTTTGTTTTCTCCATATTGCATACAAACATTTTCAAATTCAATATCACCTTTTAAATCTTCTACAATTTCTCCTGTTTCTATATCTTCTTTTCCTTTTTCATGTAATAATTTGTTTATTCTTTTTAAAGACATAATTGATGCTTGTATTTCTTCGAGTTGAGTAAATATTTCATTAAGTGGGGATCTACAATTTTGTATATAATTTATTACAAGATATATACTTCCTAGAGAAACCGTCATATTTATATTAAATACATAAATTAGAATTAAATAAATTGCTATTGCTTGTATTGTTATTGCTAATGGATATATAAAACTTTCTACAAATATAACTCTTTTTCTATATGCTAGTTCTTCATCTAAAGTTTTATATATTGAAGTTTTATTTCTGTTTTGTAATGAAAATAAGTATGTCAATTTACTTTTATTATACATTTCAGAATATTGCCTGTTTGCCTTATCTCTTCTACTTAAAATTCCTTTATTTGCTTTTGCTACTTGATTTGTAAATATATAAGAAACTACTGCATTTAATAAAATTGCGACACTTCCAATTATTGCAACTTTTGTGTCAGCAAAAAACATAAAAGCTACCATCATTATTATATATACCACATCATTTACTACTATTTCTAGAGTGCCAAAAAATAAAGGAAATAGGTTGTCCATATCTTGTGTTAATCTAGTATAAATTTCTGATGAATTATATTTTTCGTATGTTGACATATCCCATTTTAATACATGATAAAATAACTTCTCTCTTATTTGTTTAAGTATTTTTGCCATTGCTTTATTTACAATGCTGTTTCTTAATCCTTTTGAGATAAGTAAAACTATATGTACTAACATATAAGCTAAAAATAAGTTCTTAAGTAATACTTTTATATTTTCTGCTTTTAAGTCAACATCTAATATGCCTTTCATAATAAATGGGTGTAGTACACTTAATACATTACAAAATATTAGAAAAAAAGCGATAACAAATAGTGTTTTAATATTTTTCTTTAGTATATCTTTCATACGTTTCTTCCTTGTATAATATATTTAGGTTTTTTAATAAAGGATTTACCTATAAACCTA
>CANAUI010000080.1 GCA_947364715.1 uncultured Clostridium sp. | reverse complement strand
TTTCTAAAAAACTTTTCATTTTTCTATTGACTTTTCATAGTTGGTCTCCTTATATTTTTCTTTTCTTATTTAATATTATGAAACAAGTAGAAAAAAATAACTGAAAATTTATTTAAAATAAATCTTCAGCTATTTTTTTAACTTTTATTATTATTTATTTAAAAATGATAGTTCACTCTCCAAATCTATTTTCATGCTTATTACACTATTATCCAAATAACTATTTAAATTCCTTATTTCTGCTCCTTCATTTTCTAAAGTATAATTTGATGCAACATCTTGATTAAAAGACTGTGTAAGTGCTCTTTCTGGGTATCCTTTTATCTGTGCCACACAATCCATCAATGAAAGTCCCAAAATTCCTCTTATTAAACTTTGTCTAGCATCTATTGTATCAACTCTAATTTCTGTCGATAAAATATTGTCATTACATACAAAAACTACATTAAAAAATAACCCATCTCCACTAGAATTAATACTTATTCTGTTTTGTTGTGCTGTTGCATTCATTGTATATCCTAATCCTCTCATTTCTTGTACTGCACTACAAGAATTATATCTATTCGCAATTTGTATCAACATAGGGTCTGTTATAATTTCTTCAGGACTGGTTTCTGTATCATTTTCTGTTGTATTAATAGAATCTCTTTCTTCCGCTGTTGTAGTTTTTGTTTCTTCTATTATATTTGTTTGTACAAAATCCTCTTCTGAAAGTGAATCTTCTTCTAAAAAAAACAAATCTTTATTTAAAAAGATAAATCCTCCTACAAACATTAATACAATTATAATAGCTAATATCAAAATAACTGTTGCAACATTATTTGACATGATTCTTCCCCCTTTTATAATTTGATTATAAATGAATCATATCATTTTTTCAACATATTATAAAAATTATCTATTAATCTGTTATCCTTTCAAAGTCAAAGCTTTCAATTTTTCCTGTTACTCGTATATCATCATTTGTCATAGTTTCTAAATTTAGATTATATCCATTGATACCAATCAATCCTTTATATGTACTAATTCTTATAAAAAATTCTTCATATTCCAAAATTCCTTTATAATTTTCTATAATCATTTCATCAAATCCAATCATAGAAATTTTAGGAACATCAGAATATATTTCTTCTGGAATTTCTAAAATTTTATTTAATTTACTCATTCTATTTTTCTTCACTTTTAATTTCATTCCTTTCCTATGTCACAAACTAGAAAGTCAAGAGCAAAAGTCTTGACCTTTTAGATTACTTTTCATGCCCTGTCTTTGTTTATGTACATATCACTATTCAAATTCGTCAAGAGATTTAAAAATATATCCCATATTTTTTGCTTCTTTGATAACTGAATCTAAAATATTTGTATTTGTTTTTGAATTACCATGTAATAACATAATTTCTCCATTATGAAGATTATTTAATATTTTCTCTTTTGACTTTTCTTCATTTGGTTGTTTTTCTTCATTCCAATCTTCATAAGCAAATGACCACATAACTGTTTTATACCCCAATGAATTTGTAACTTGTAGTGTCTTTTCACTAAATTCACCTTTAGGTGGTCTTATATATTTCATCTCATATCCAAATTTTTCATATATGCTTTGATGTAAATTCATTACTTCTTTTTTTATTTCTTCTTCTGTTAAACTTGGCATACTTTTATGATTAACAGTATGTTTTCCTAATTTCTTAATGTAAAAAAAATAATTATTTTTTATACTTTTTAATTTCTCTTTTATCAAATGTAACTAGATTTTAAAAGTTAATTTAATTCTTATGTTTTTTTCTTTATCAAATTCTATTCTTTCAATTAACTTTTCTAATATCATTTTATTAGGCTTTTCCATTTTTAAGAACTCATTTGCTATTTGTTTTATTTCTTTAAAATCTATCTTGAAAGATTTCTTCTCACTTTCTTCTAATTCTTTTTCTAGCTTTTTCATTTCTTTTAAAATTTTATTTCTTTCGCTTTGTTTTTTTTCGTAAATTGTTTTAAAGTCTTCCACCTGTATTACTTTATTTATTTTATCTTGATAAATTTCTTCAATGGCATTTTCTATATTTTGAAGTGTGTTTTTTAGTTCTTGTAATTTTGTACTTAGTAAATTACTTTTTGTTTGTGCTTGAATTTCCGCTTCTTGATAAATTTGCTTAATCTCTTTTTCTGATAAACTTATTTTTTCCATTTCTGTTTTTATTGTTTGTTGCACTGCTTCTTCAATTAGATTTGCTGATATTTGCTTACAATCACATAATCCACTATAATTATTTCTTTTAGAACAAATAAAATAAGTTGCTCTCCAAAAGTTTCCATTTTTTCTTTTTTCTTCCCTACATCTTAAAGTTGCCTTATTCCCACATTCTCCACAATAGACTACCCCTTTTAACTCATGGTCATATTTTCTATCTCTCACTTTTGTATAACCATTTAATTTTTCTTGTGCTTTATTCCAAGTTTCTATATCAATTATTGGTTCATGCATATTTTCTAAAACTATATGCTCTTCTTTTTTCGTACATCTTACTTTTGCTATTTTATGGCTTACTTTTTGAAACTTTCTTCCAACAACACTTCCGAAGATAAACTTCATTTCTTAAAATCTTTCCAATTTGTGCTCTAAGCCATACATATTTTCCATTAGGGTTGCTACTACATTTTTTCATATATGTAGGTATTTTTAGGTAGATTGCTGGTGGCTCTATTTCTCTTCTATTTAACTCACCTGCTATTTTAATTGTTGACATTCCTTTATTCACATACATATCAAATATTTCTTTTATTATTTGTGAGCTATACTCATCTGGTATTAAGTGATTTTTCTGTTTAGTATCTTTTTTGTAACCATAAGGTGGTATTCCTGCTTGATATTCTCCCTTTTCTATTTTTCTTTGTTTTACACTTTTTATTTTGTTTGATATATCTTGTGCATAATAGTCATTAAAACTTAGCTTAAATGTTAAAAATTGAAGTCCATCTGGTCTTAAAGTATCTACATTATCTCCGTATAGCAATATATCTTATTGAGTTTGATGGAAAATATCTTTCTAAATAATAGCCTGTATCTATATGGTCTCTTCCAAATCTTGATAAATCCTTTGTTATGATACAATCTATTTTTTCTTCTTCTATGTCTTTTAGCATTTTTTGAAATCCAGGTCTATTAAAATTCGTGCCAGTATAACCATCATCAACATATTCTCCAGCTTCAATTAATTCTTCGTGTTCTAATATGTAATTATCTATAATGTCTCTTTGATTTTCTACACTTTCGCTTTCTCTATCATCTCCATCTTCCCTAGATAACCTTATGTACTTTGCCACTCTTATGTTTCTATAACTATTCACTCTGTTTATCTTAATCACTCTCCTTTTCTGAGAGTAAATAGCCTATTTAAAGCACTATGAGTATAACGTATTCATTATAATTTGTCAGCTTTAAATAAGCATTTATTTTTCATTTATAGTTATATAATTTATATATTGCTCTTTTAATAATTCTAATAAAATTTGCTTTAACTCAGCTTTTCCATATTCTATTTGAATATTTGCATTTTGTTTGTTCTTCATAATAGATTGTCTCCTTTTAGTTTTTGTTTCATTTTATGAATAAAAGTTTAAAGTTATTACTCTAATATTAAAAACGAATCTAAAATATGAAAATTAGACAATATTAAAAAATTTAGCAATAAAAAAAGAAATACATTTTATTATACAATGTATCTCTTTCTTTTTTATCTACCTTATTTATTGTAATTTTACTTTGTCATAAATATTTCTTGACTACCATCATCCACAACAAATTTGTTATCCTTTGTTCTTATAAGATAAGTTCCAACTGGCATATATAAATATGGAATGATAGCTTCATCGTAATCACGAATCGTATTCAATTGATAAATTTTATAATTTTTGGGATTGTTACTATAATCTTCATTTTCGTCTCCTTTGAAAAATCTCCATCCACTATCTGGAAAAATCTCACTAGGCTCATCTCTATACATATATCCAACTTTCCATCCCTCTATCATAATCCTATCTGTTGCCATACAACCCTCATGATTTTTATAATCAATTATTTCTTTTATTTCCTCTTTTCTCTTTTTAAAAATATTCATTTTAAATTTCATTCCTTTCTCGCTTCGCTCAAAGGCACACATAGGAATGAAAGCCTTGAGCTTGAAGCATTTTCGTTATATAATATACCTTAAGGGAATATATACTACAAAGCACGGTAGGAGAAGTTGTTTTTGATAAAATAAAAGTGGTCCAAAAAATTAGAGAATTCTAATTGAAAA
>CANAUI010000079.1 GCA_947364715.1 uncultured Clostridium sp. | reverse complement strand
AAACTATAAGTTTTTTGACGCCCCCAGCATAGCTGGGGGATTACTCTGAAGTTATCAAAAAAAGTATGTGTAATTTTCGCACATACTTTTTATAATAATTAATTACAAAAGAAATTAAGTTTTAGGAATTTTAGGATAAATATGTAATTCAAAATTTGTGGGGTCTGAATCTTTTTTAATCGATTTTTTTGTTTTTAGATATTTAACTTTAGCAATTATACTTTTTAATAAAATATTTTTATCTTCAGCAGTTTCTAATTTGTTATATAAATCAATCACATTTTTTAATTTAGGAATCATAGTTTCTTTTTCATTTTGAACTTTAGTATTTTTATTTAGGAGTTCATTATATTTATTTAATTTGCTTTCTAAATTTACTATATTATCTTTTATAGCCTTTGAACGATTGATAAATTCATCTTTGCTATAAATACCATTTTCCAAAAAGTCATATATTTTATCAAGTTTAGCATTTTCCTTTTTTAAATCCTTTTTAGTAGTAGAAATAGACTTTTCAATTAATTTGTCATTATCAGTATTTGAATTATTTTTAACTTTATAATCTACTATATAATTCTCAAGCCATATTTTTAATGATTCAATTATCTTGTTTTCTACTATATAAAGTTTAGAACTTACATTATCACATTTGGAATTAGGACACATAAGTGTTGCAGGTTTGTCAGCTTTTGTATAAGGCCTTCGTTGCATAGGTTTACCACATTTATCACAGAACACTAAGCCAACTAAAGGATTTTGAATTTGATGGTTATGTTTTATTTTTACAGTATTTTGTTTTCGTTTTCTTTGTACTAATTCCCAAGTTTTTATATCAATAATAGGTTCATGTAATCCATTATAAATTAAATAATTATTATTACGAGGTCTACTAATGATAATATGTCCATTTTGCGTTTTCTTTTTTTGTTTTCTTCTATTCCAAACAATTTTACCAATGTAAGTAGGATTTGAAAGAATGTCTTTCACAGAAGAAATAGTCCATTCATTAGAGATTCTAGGTTTTAAATTCATATTATTTAATCGTTTAACAACAGAATTTATAGTGTTACTTTCAAATGTATATAATCTAAAAATTTCTTTTACAATAGGTGCTTCATCTTGATTAATAGATAAGGCATAGCCTTTTGCATCTTTTAATTTAACTCTATCATATCCAAAAGGTGTAATATTTCCAACAAACTTACCTTCAGAAACAGAAATCTCACGACCCCTTTGCAAACGTCTATTGATTGTCTTATATTCTCTCCTAGACATAAATAAGCCGAATTCAAAATATTCCTCATCAAATTCATTATCTGGGTCATAAGTTTTAACAGGAGTAATTATTTTTGTATGAGAATATTTAAAAGCTTTTGAAACTTTACCTTGGTCAGAAGTATCACCACGAGCAAGTCTTTCAACTTCAACAACTAAAACCCCATTCCATTTTTCATTTTCAACATCTTTAAGAAGTTTTTGCATTTCTTTTCTTTCACTAATTGTTTCACCACTTACAACTTCTCTATATATTTTGCCAATAGTTAAGTTTCGCTTTTGGGCCAAAGTAGTTAAAATTTTCTCATGTCTTGCTAAAGTTTCACCTTCTCCGTATTTTTCAGATTCTATATCTTCTCTTGATTTTCTTAAATATATTGCATATGTGCCATCTTGCACATTTCCTCCTTTCCTTGTAATTAAGATAACTCTAGAAATGTAGAGCTATTTTATGCAAATGCAATAACATTTTGTATACCTTAGAAATGTATTTACATTTTGCACTGTCTTTAACTATGAAAAATTATATATAGAATTTAGACAAAATTACAACAAAGAAGGATTTATTTTTCTTATTAAATTAATAATAACATTATCTATATACTCTTTTTGATTAGCAATATTTTCTACAGCAGTATAGTCATCATAGAATTTTATTGTTGTGTTTTCTAATGTATATTCTTCTAATATCATACAAATCGCCTCTTTTAAATTTATGAGAAAAGCATAAAAAAATACCCAAGACAGCTTGTCTTGAGAAAATTTATAAAAACAATTTAAACTATATATTCGCATATCCACCATTACAAATAGTAAATAGAATAAATTAGTAAAAATTCAAAGTAGTTTGCAATTTGTAAATTACTTTGCATTTTTTTGTGTTTTTTTAAATTTTTTGTGATATAATTTCACTAAAATAGAATAGAGGAGGAAATTATATGCTAGAAGATATACAGGTTTTATGCCATAGCAGTATAAAAATAAATAAAGAAAAAGTGATTTATATAGATTCATTTAAAATAGATAAAAATTACAATGATGCAGATATTATATTTATAACACACGACCATTACGACCACTATTCAGAAGAGGACATAGATAAAGTAAAAAAAGCTAATACAGTTATTATAGTACCAGAAAAATTATTAACAAAAGCATTAAGAAATGGATTTAAACAAGATTATATAATTACAGTAGTACCAAATCAAAAATATATGGCAGAAGGTATTGAATTTACAACAGTACCAGCCTATAATACAAATAAACAATTTCATCCAAAAGAAAATGAATGGGTAGGTTATATTATAGAAATAAAAGGTGTTAAATATTATATTGCAGGAGATACAGATATAACTGAAGAAAACAAGAGGATAAAATGTGATGTTGCATTTGTTCCTGTTGGTGGAACATATACAATGGATTTTAAAGAAGCAACATATTTAATAAATGAAATAAAACCTAAAATAGCAGTACCTATACATTATGGAAGTATAGTAGGAACAAATCAAGATGCAATAAACTTTTCGAAATTATTGCATCCAGAAATAGAATGTAAGATATTAATGAAATAATAATTATAAGGGAAATATAATACCTGGTTATCATATGAATAAAGAACATTGGAATATAATTATTATAGATGACAAAGTAGATGTTTCATTAGTAGAAGAATTAATTGAGCAAAGCTAAGAACTAACAAAAAATAACATTCACAAAAGAAGAAAAAAGAAATAGTGAAAATTGGAGAATGTTATGGGAAAAATATTAAAAGCTAATATTTATGAGTTATAAAAGAAAGTGAGTGATAAGTATTATGTCAGAATGGAAATGTGTAAAATGTGGAAATACAGAATTTGAAAAAGACCAATTTCAAGCAACAGGAGGGAATTTTGCAAAAATATTTGATGTTCAAAATAAAAAGTTCATTACAGTAAGTTGCACTAAATGTGGTTATACAGAAATTTATAAAACTGGAACAGATGCAGGAATGAATATATTGGATTTTTTAATGAATTGATATAAATATAAAAATTATTAAAAAGAGGAGTAAATCATGAAAAATATTATTTTAACAGGAGCAAGTGATGGATTAGGAAAAGAATTTGCTTTAAAGTGTTTAAAAGAAAAAGATATAAACATAATTGCATTATGCAGAACAAAACCTAATTATGAATGTGATTTTATTAAAACAGATTTAACTGATAAAAAATCAATAGAAGGTACTTGTAATATCATTAAGGAGAAATATAAGAAAATAGATGCAGTAATAAATTGTGCAGGATTACCAGGAGTACAAAAACTAGAAGAAGTTACTTATGATGTATTAGAGGATTTAATGAAAGTAAATGTACTAGCACCAATTTATTTAGTTACACAACTAATAACTTTAATTAAAGAAAGTGAAGCAGATATTTTAAATGTAGGTTCAACTATTGGAACAAAAGCAGGTTATACAGACCAAATTGCTTATACAACTTCAAAATGGGCAATTCGTGGAACAAGCTATAATTTACAATTAGAATTAAAAAAATATAACTGTAGAGTAATACAATTTAATGTTGGTGGAATGAATACTAGAATGCATACAAAATGGACAGGAAAAGAAATAGAACATCCAGAAGAATGGATGAATCCATCAGATATTGCAGATTTAATGATGTATATATTAAAACTACCTAAAATGATTGAAATAAGTGAAATAACGATAAATAGAAAAGTTGTTTAAAGGAGAAAAATATGGAAGAATATTTTGATGTATTAAATGAAAAAGGTGAATACACAGGGAAAATTGAAACTAGAAAAAAATGTCATAAAGAAGGATTATGGCATAAAGCAGTTGTAATATTTATTATAAATTCGAAAGGGCAAGTATTATTACAAAAAAGAAGTGGAAATAAGAGAATATGGCCTAACACATGGGATATAACAGCAGGAGGACATGTATTAGCTGGAGAATTTGGATTTCAATCTATACTTAGAGAATGTAAAGAAGAATTAGGAATTAAACTAAATAAAAATGATATAACTTTTATAGGTGCAGGAATTTCAAATAATATAAAAGGTGATATTGTAAATAATCATTTTAATGAATACTATGTAGCAAACAAAGAAGTAGATGAAACTAAATTAAGATTACAAGAGAAAGAAGTATCAGAAGTAAAATGGATAGACAAAGATGAGATTATAGAAAAAATCAAAGATAATTATAATGGAATAACTGATAAAGAAGGTTGTTGGGAATATTTAATAAAATATTATGAATGGCTAGAGAAAAATAAATAGAATATAGTAGGAATTATGAATAAAAGAAAAGTTGTTACACTTGTAAATATTGTCAAAATACTATGAAAAATTGTACATTTATGGTATAAAATAGATAATATGCAATAATATATTATTTTTCGAGAGTATAGAAAAAGTTGTGTAAATAAATCCTTCCGTGATAAAATAAAAAATAT
>CANAUI010000078.1 GCA_947364715.1 uncultured Clostridium sp. | reverse complement strand
TCATCTTTTCATCGATTCGTAAAATTTTGTGTCTATATATCTATTCTAACACCAGAATGTAAGCCACAAAATATAATAAAAGATTTAAATTTGAAAAATATATGCTATGAAAAACTGGCTCGATTCGGACATTTTGTTAATTAAAAAATTCAATAAATTGGAATAATATATAATCGCTAAAATACTTGATATAAGTGTATTTGTATGGCATAATGTGTACTACAAGGAGGGAAAGTTATGTTGACAAAGAGATTTGGAATAGAAATCGAATTGACAGGAATAACAAGAGATAAGGCATCAAAAGTAGTAAAAAAGGTCATGGGTGGCGAAATAACAAAACATTATGATGGATACGATACAAGAAAAATAACAGCACCTGACGGCAGAGTTTGGAAGGTAGTAAGCGATTCGAGTTTAAGAGCAGAAAGAAGAGGCGGAACAGCATCAGACATTTACAAAGTCGAAGTAGTAAGTCCAATATTAACAGCTAACGATTTTGACAGCATACAAACACTAGCAAGAGAACTACGAGGAGCAGGAGGCTTTACAAACAGCACTTGCGGAATACACATACATTTGGATGGAGCAGATCACACAGTAAGAAGTATCAAAAACTTTATTCAAATAATAGCAAGCAAAAACGACTTATTTTACAAAGCCTTACAAATAGAGTCTGCAAGAATGAGATATTGCAAAAAGATGGATGAAGAATTAGTAAGAAAAATAAAAACAAGAAAACCACAGACTATGCAAGCCATCAAAGACATTTGGTACAACGAAAGAAATGCAGGATATCATGGACATTACCATGACAGTAGATACCACCTATTAAACTTACACAGTTTTTTTACAAAAGGAACAGTCGAATTAAGAGGCTTTAACTCAACACTTCATGCAGGAAAAATAAAAGCCTACATATTACTTGCATTAGCATTAAACCATCAAGCATTAACACAAACAAAAGCAAGTAGCAAAAAGTCACAAGATGAAAACGAGAAATTCGCCATGAGAGTATATTTAAATAGAATTGGATTTATTGGAGCAGAATATAAAAACTACAGAGAACACTTAATAAAACACCTAGATGGCTCATCAGCTTGGAGGTACGGATATGATGATCCAAGATACAAGAAGAATAAAAAGAAAAAGGAGGAAAAATAGAATGAAGAAATTATACATAGCATATGGTAGCAACATGAATATAGAGCAAATGGCAATGAGGTGTCCAAAGGCGACACCTCTAGGAAAATACATATTAGAGGACTACAAATTAGAATTTAGAGGGGTAGCAAATATTATAGAATGTAAGGGAGCAAGAACACCAGTAGCAATATGGTCAATAACAGAAAGCTGTGAAAGGTCACTAGACAGATATGAAGGTTATCCAAGACTATATCGAAAGGAATATATAAAATTAAGAATAAAAGGCAAAGAGGCAATTGGAATGGTCTATGTAATGAATACAGGAAGAATAGCAGAGCCAAGCCTTCACTATTACAATATCATAAAACAGGGTTACAAAGATTTTCACTTTCAAATAACACCATTGGAAATAGCACTAGCTGAAAGTCAGGGAGCTGAAATACTACCAATAAGAAAAAGACCACCTGCATATAACAGAAAATTAACAGCAGAGCAAGAAATAGAATTACTAGCACCATTTAAGGCAAGAGCAGAAAAAGGCGAAAAAGTAACAAGACAAGAAATTCAAAAGGCTTACGAAGAAAAAACAAAAGAGCCAACACATAAAAATACAATGTATGATATGCTAAAAAGAAATAACTGGCACAGAGTAATTGAAAAAAGCAAAAACAATTATTGGAAACCAACTGATGAAGAGGAGGAAACTTAAAATGATATGTCCAATTTGTAAAAAAGAATTTAATAATCATCCTGCAATATCAAGAAAAGACAATAAAACAGAAATATGTAGTGAATGTGGAATTGTAGAGGCAATTAACTGTTTCGAGCCTGACAAGAAGAAAGCACAGGAACTTATCAATTCGATTTTAGAATATGAAAAAAGGGCAAAGGAAATGAATATTCAAATAGACATTCATTATGATCCTAAAGATACCAATAAAGTCATAGAATTAAATAAAGAGTAAATACAATTTTTTAAAAAGTATAGTAAAAAATACTTTAATGTGTTAAAATGTACCTAAAGAGAGGTGCATTTTTTATGGCAACAGTTGAATTATTTTATAGAGAAAATGGTATTGTGGAAGGTACAATAAAGGGAAGTACAATAAAAACAATTAGATTTAAAAGAGAGCAACAAAAGGAGCTAATTGAACAGATAAAACAAATTACTGGTGTATATATGTTATTTAGTACAGACATTAATAATGATGATGAAAATAAATGTGTATATATTGGGAAAGCCACAGAATTAAGTAAAAGATTAGGGCAACATGATAAAAATAAAGAAAAGGACTACTGGAATGAAACAATTGTATTTACAACAACAGATAATAGTTTTGGTGATACAGAAATAAGATATCTAGAAAGTCGATTTGTTGAAATAGTAAAAGATGCAGGTCGTTGTATATGCAAAAATGGAAATGAGCCTAATATACGGAAATCCAAGTGATAGTGTTATAGAATATTTAGAAAAATATATCAATGAAACTAAATTATTAATGAGGTCATTGGGGCAGAATATTTTGGAAAAAGTTGATATTTCAAAAGAAATCAAAAATGCAGAAAAGTTTTACATGAAAGGGAAAAACTATGATGCTAAATTAATACTTACAAGTGACAATGAAGTAATATTGCTAAAAGGTAGTAAAGTTGCAAATGTATCAAATAGTTTATTACCAAATGATAAGAAATTAAGAGAGGATAATCAGAATAAATTAAAAAATAACATTCTTCAAGAAGATATTGTTTTAAAAAGTCTTTCAAAGGCATCACATTTTGTAACTGGATGCAATGTGAATCAAAAGAGATATTTAAAGCGAGATGAGTAGATAAAAGGTAAATAAAATAATGAAAATTAGTAAAAGGGCTTTAGGGCTCTTTTTTCTATTAGAAAGAGGTGGTAACATGGCAAAGTTAAGTTTGACAGAGCAAGCACAAGAAATATTGAAAATAGCAGAAAAACATGGTGTAGAACAAAACTTCTTTTTTATAACAACTTTTAAAAGGTATCAGGTGCAAATACAAATAGCAAATGACCTAGAAAAGCAAATAAAAAAGGATGGTGTGCTTGTTAAGAAGGAATATGTACGAGGCAGAGAAAATGTTTATTCACATCCTGCAATTAGTGATTATAATAGAACTACTGATAGTGCAAACAAAACAGTATCAACACTAATTAAAATAATAATGGCATTAAGAAACGATACAAGCGAAGATGCAGAAGATGATCCACTACTTAAAATATTAAGAGGCGAGTCACTATAAATAACAAAGCATATAAATATGCACAAAATGTAGTTCAGGGAAATATCATAGCACCTAAATATGTGAAAAAGCAATGTGCAGACTTTATAAGAATTGCTGATGGTAATAATGAAAAGTATTGTATAAACGAAACAAAAGTAGTACAAATAGAAAACCTATTAAAACTGTTGATAATGCCAAGAGGACTAAAAGCAGGTCAAAGCCTTTATGAATGTTCATGTGATTATCAATGGCTTTTTTATATTTCAATTCTATGTATAGTTCACAAGGATAATCCAAACAAAAGAAGGTATGAAACTGCAATACTAGAAATAGCAAGAAAGAACTTCAAAACATATACAATAGCAACAATATTCATTTTGTTATTTTTAATAGAGCCAAAGTTTTCAAAGTTCTATTCAGTAGCACCTGATGGAAGTCTGTCTCGTGAAGTAAAAACAGCCATAGAAGAAACATTAAAATCTAGTCCATTAATTTATGAACATGGAACTAAAAAACGATTTAAAATACTACGAGATTACATCCAATGTAATCTAACAGAGAGCAAATACTATCCGTTAAATTACAGTAGTTCAAGACTAGATGGTAAACTTCCAAATGTATTTTTAGCTGATGAAGTAGGAGCATTACCAAATTCCTATGCAATAGAATCCATGAGATCAGGACAATTAAATATACTGAACAAACTGGGCTGTATTATTTCTACAAAATATCCTAGCATAGATAATCCACTAGAACCAGAAGTAAACTATGCTAAAAGGGTACTTGATGGATTAGAGAATGATGAAACAATATTTGCTTTACTTTACGAGCCTGATGATATACAAAACTGGATAGAAAATGATGATGTTTTAAAACACTCTAATCCAGTAGCATTGGAAATACCTGAAATATGGGAGGATCTAATAAAAAAACGTGCAAAAGCAATAGCAATGGAAAATGTAAGAGAGAACTTCCTTACAAAACATTGTAATATTATTTACAAAGGTGCAGGAACAGAAAGTTTTGTCGATATCAATAGTGTACTTGCTTGTAGAACTGCAAAAATCAACTGGTCAGGAAGAAAGGTGTATCTTGGTGTAGATTTATCTATGACAAATGATAACTGTGCTGTAGCGATGACATCAGAAGAAGATGAAAACATCCTAGCAGATGTTATTGCTTTTATTCCTGAAGATAGAATCGAAGAAAAGAACAGGTTTGAAAAAATAAACTATTATGATTTCATAAAGCAATTGAAATGTATCGCCTGCGGTAGTAAAACAGTAGATTATAAAGTGATAGAAGATTTTGTTTTTGCAATAGAAGAAAAGTATGATGTAACTATTATGGCAATAGGATATGACAGGTATAATGCTTTATCATCTGCACAAAAATGGGACACTAAATACAACACAGTACAAATAAGACAGCATTCCGACACACTTCATGCACCAACAAAGCTGTTATATGAAAAAATAGTAAATAAT
>CANAUI010000077.1 GCA_947364715.1 uncultured Clostridium sp. | reverse complement strand
AATTTTTTCTCCATTTGCTCTTGAGCTAAATGTGGTAGTAAATCTGTAATAGTAAAAATTGGTTCATTTTCATCTTCTCCAATACAGATATCAATTGCTTGTCCATCTGCTTTTACGATTGTTCCATGAATACTAAGTGGAATTGTTGTCCATTGATATTTTTTGATTCCACCATAATAATGAGTTTTAAAATATGCCATTTCTGTATCTTCATATAAAGGATTTGGTTTTAAATCTAATCTTGGTGAATCAACATGTGAACCAATAATATTTAATCCTTTCTCAATACTTTCTGTTCCAATAATAGCTAAATACATACTTTTATTTCTATTAACAAAATATATTTTATCTCCTGGTTTTAAAGTATCAAATTCCATAATATCTTTATAACCATTTTTGTCAGCAAGTTTTCTTGCCATTTTTACAAACTCTCTTTCTGTTTTTGCTTGGTTTAAGAAATTTATATATTCTTTGGAAAAATCAAAAATGTTTTGTTTTTCTTCTTCATTTACAGAAATCCATCCATTTTCTTTGTTATTAAAAAGCTCTTTTTGTAATTGTTCACTCATATTTTATATCAATTCCTTTCTTTAGAAAGCAGACTGTATGAAAAATTTGTTTTTTCACTTAGTACTCCCATTTAATTTTTATTCTTTTCACAGTATATCATTATATATTTTATTTTTCCACTATTTTTATAATTTATTACAAAAATATGGTTATACTATGTGTAAAAGATGTTAAAATCCACAAAATTATATTTTTTAGTTGTGGATTTTAAAATAAAGATTATTGTGAAAGGTGGAATTTTATGAATTCTTTGTGGATAGATTCTGTAAAAGAAGCTTCAAAATTTGAATCATTAGATAAGAATTTAGAAGCTGATATTTGTATTATAGGAGCTGGTATTTTTGGAATGACTTGTGGCTATTATCTAAGTCATTTAGGCTTTAAAGTTGTTATAATTGATAAAAATAATTTAGCAGGTACAACTAGTTTTACAACAGGCAAAATTACTAGTCAACATGACTTATTTTATTCTTATCTTAACACTTCCTATGATATGCATTTTGCAAAAGATTATTTAGAGGTAAATGAAAAAGCTATTAAAAATATTCAAAATATTATTAATAAAGAACATATAGATTGTGATTTCGAAATACAAGATAGTTATGTATATACGACAAAAAAAGAAGAAGTAGATTTATTAGAAAAAGAACAAAAAGTTTTAGAAAGTTTAGATTATTATGCAGTATTAACCAAAAATGTTTCTTTGCCTTTTAAAGTCGAAGGTGCTTTATGTTTTAAAAATCAAGCTAAATTTAATCCTTTAAAATATATTTTAGGATTATCTGAAAAAATCCTTCAAAAAAATGGACAAATTTATACTAATACTATAGCTATTGATATAGAAAAAGATAAAAAAGATTATGTAGTTTATACAAGTAATGGAAAAAGTATAAAATCAAAACATGTGATTATGGCTACACGTTATCCTTTTTTGAACATCCCTGGTTTCTATTTTTCTAAATTATATCAATCAACTTCTTATATTATTGCTTTAGATACAAAAAAAGATTTATTAAAAGATATGTATATAAATGTTTC
Source organism: uncultured Clostridium sp. (assembly GCA_947364715.1). Lineage (GTDB taxonomy): Bacteria > Bacillota > Clostridia > TANB77 > CAG-508 > CAG-269. The sequence continues at coordinate 3,351 of CANAUI010000077.1, read as the reverse complement.
TTCCCCTATCTATTCTTTTAGGACTGCAAAATTTAATGGAAAAGATATTTTATTATTAGCAAGTGGCAATAATAAAACTGGTCACAATTATTCTTCTGAAAATCCTTATGATACATTAAAAAATTTTGCTAAACAATATTACCCAGATTGCAATATTTTATATGAGTGGAGTAGTGAAGATTGTATTTCTTTGGATAAACTCCCTTATATTGGTAAATTTTCTAGTTTATTACCAAATGTATATGTTGGAACAGGCTTTAAAAAATGGGGAATGACACTTTCTAATGTTGCTGCTAATTTAATTGTTGATAAAATTTGTGAAAGAAAAAATCCTTATGCTTATTTATTTGATTCAACAAGATTTGGCTTATTTAAAAATTTTGATGAAGTAAAAAATATGATTGTTGATTCTACGAATTCTTTATTACTAAATAAATTAAAACCTTCTGATACTTCTTTAGAAAATATAAAATTAAATTCTGGAGATATTATTGAGTTGGATGGAAAAAAAGTTGGGATTTATAGAGACCCAGAAAATCAAATTCATGTTATCAATCCGATTTGTACACATTTAGGCTGTTTACTTTCTTGGAATGATATTGATAAAACTTGGGATTGCCCTTGCCATGGCTCTCGCTATGATGCTATGGGTAAAAATTTATATGGACCTGCTTTTAAAGATTTAGAAATTTATCAATAAATTTTTTTTCTTTTACTTTTTTCCTATAATTTTATTTTATAGAAATTTGTTGTTTTTTGTATACTTTTTATTGACTTGCTTTCTTTTATTTGCTACAATACCAGTAATAAATCATATATTTATATATTGATTGATTAATTATTTTTTTGTTTATGAACTAGATTTCTCCTTTAACAGTAATCTAGTTCTTTTCTATTTAGAATAATAATAAAATAATCTTCCATATATGAATTTACATTAGATTATTTTTCATGTCGCGTCTTTGTTTTCCTTCAAATATTGCAAATCAATTTCTATGGAATGTTTTTGTATATGATGTTCAAGACTTTCTTTTGAAAATAAAATTTTATTTATTTTCACTTTGTATTGCGAAACTAAAAAGTTTCATAGAGTTTCCTATAATATAAATAAGACAACCTACAAACTTTTATAGTTTATAGATTGTTTTAAATTGGAGCGCTTTAGGAGGTTATTTGCGAAAAAATATGCCTATTTTTCATAGTATTTTTTTATCTATCTCTATTATTTTTTTCCTGGATTTTTTCCATTTGTAAAAATCTTAGAATATATCGAACTGCTATTTCTCTATCATCTTGTCTATGAAGTCCATGTGATGCTCCATCAATTGCCACAAAATAAGCTTCCTTGCATTGTTTTGCAATATTCCTATTAACTTTATATGGTGTAGTTTGATCTTCTGTTCCTTGCAAAAATAATATTGGCATATTAATTTTTTTAATTCTTTCTTCTGGTTGTAACTCTCTCGTTTCTCTCATAAATGTTTTACTAAGTGTCATTATTTTTCCAGTTGTTTTACTTTTGATATTTACACTGCCCTCTGTTAAAGCTTTTTCATAATTTTGGTTTCCCAATGACCCTTTTGGATTTCCTTTGTTATTGTCAATAGAACCAGAATATATTATCAATTTTTTTACTTGTGGAAAATAAGCATAATTAATTAAACTTAAAACACTAGCACCAAAACTTGCACCTAGTATCATTAATTGAGAATATCCTTCATTTTGAACTAACCATAAAGTTGCTTCTAAGTCTTTCTTTAGACCTTCCATTGTCATTTCAATATCTTTTCCATCACTTTTTCCATGAGCTCTAAAATCAAATCTAAAAGTATCATAACCATTATCTACTAGTATCTCTGATAACTTAGTAAAATCACCATATTCATCTCTATCAGTTTTAAGTCCATGACACATAACTATACAACTTTTATTTTGTTCTCTTCTCATAAGCGTTCCACTTAATCCTGTTCCATCTATACTCTTATAATTAAGTACTCTTTCATTGATAACAATTTCTCTTTTCTATAAAAATTACTTTAGATATATACTTTTCTTTTAACAACTAAAGTGCTTAATAATTAATTTTATTATAACATATTTTCATTCTTTTATAAAGGGCTTGGGACTTAGTCCTAGGGTAAAAAATGTAAGAGAATTTTTTCACCCTAAAATATTTTCAACTAACATAACATACATTTCATGCTCTGCATTGTCAAGAAGAATAATATTTTTAGAAAAATTTAGAAAAGATAACAAAGATATATTAGGATATTAGAAAATATATAATAACGTGGCATCGCAAAGCGACAGTCACGCTCCCTATATGTAATACGGGAGTAACTTTATAGAAGTAAATCTATATAATGCAGATATATCAGTGAATACAAGGGAAAGCATAAATGTAAAATACTTAAGTTAAACTATCGGCATAAAATATTTTTATAAAATTTTCAATTAGCATTGATTTTAGAACTTATGTTTGGTGTAATAATATAAATTAATCGTTATATTATTTTAAAGCGGAGGTCAATATATGGCAGAATTAAGTGTTTTAAATCAAAAGATATCTTATATAAAAATTGATGATGAAGATTATATTTCAATTACTGATATGCTAAAATCAAAAGATGGTGATTTCTTTGTTTCAGATTGGTTAAGAAATAGAAATACTATTGAATTTTTGGGGATTTGGGAAGAAATTCATAATCCAAATTTTAATTATGGCGAATTCGCCATAATTAAAAGTCAAGCAGGTTTAAATAGTTATAAAATTAGTGTAAAAGAATGGACTGAAAAAACAAATGCAATCGGAATAATATCAAAAGCTGGAAGATATGGAGGAACTTATGCTCATAAAGATATTGCTTTTGAATTTGGAATGTGGATTAGTCCAAAGTTTAAACTATTATTAATAAAAGAGTTTGAAAGATTAAAAGCAGAAGAGCAAAAACAAATAGGTTGGAATGCTAAAAGAGAACTCTCAAAAATTAATTATAGAATACATACAGATGCAATAAAAAATAATTTGGTACCTAAAGAACTAACTAAAAATCAAATAAACTTTGTCTATGCAGAAGAAGCTGATGTTTTAAATATGGCATTATTTGGTATGACTGCAAAAGAGTGGCGTACGAAAAATTCTAATTTAGATGGAAATATAAGAGATTATGAAACAATAAATGAATTAATATGTTTAGCAAATTTGGAAAATTTAAATTCTGTTTTTATAAATGAAGGATTAAAACAAGCTGAAAGACTTGAAAGGTTAAATAAAATAGCTATATCACAGATTCAAATCCTAAATAATACTGATATAAAATATTTAAAATAAATAAGAATAAAAAAAATGTT
>CANAUI010000076.1 GCA_947364715.1 uncultured Clostridium sp. | reverse complement strand
TATGTAATATCTCCCCTAGTTACCTTTCTCTTTTAGAAACAGGAAAACGAAAGCCTAGTGCAATTATCTTGAAAAAATTAGCTCCTATATATAATTTAAATTATATTGACTTATACGAAAAAGCTGGATATGTAGATTTGATAGAAATCCAAAATGCAATATATAAATCAAATAAACTTAATAAATTAGAAAATACAGTATCTAAAGTTCCTCTTTTAAGTACCTTAAAAGCAGGAGATGACTATATGTCACAAAAAAATTGGGAAGGTATGATAGAAGTTGATAGAAATATAATAAAAGACGGCTCAGATTATTTTGCTTTAAAAATAAAAGGAGATAGTATGTCTCCTATTTTAATAGAAGATGATATCGTTATTATAAAAAAACAAGAGGATTTTGAAAACGGAAACTTAGTTGTTACTAGTGTAAATGGAGATGAAGCTACAATAAAAAAGGGAAAGAAAAATGATAATAGCATATTGCTACAACCATTAAATACTAATTATGAACCGCTTATATTTACTTATCCTGAAATGGAAACAATACCAATAACAATTTTTGGAATAGTCAAACAATTAAAAAGAGAATTTTAATATAGAACAAGGGGCATAATTAAAATTTTTTGACCTTTTAGATTATTTATATACTACCTCTTTGTTCTTCCTCGAAAAATATATATTACTCATTGTAATTAATAATATAAAAAGTAAAATATTTTATATAGAAAAACATATAAATAATAATATGGAATATTATTGTTGTTACCTTAGAAAGTCACGAAAAGATATAGAAGCAGAAGCTCATGGTCAAGGCGAAACTTTGGCTAGGCATGAAAAAAGATTAAAAGAATATGCCTCTTCTGTTGGTATTAAAATAAGTAAATTTTATAAAGAGCTTGTATCTGGAGAAACTATTTCTGCAAGACCTGTAATGAAACAGTTGTTAACAGATGTTGAAAATGGCATGTGGACAGGAGTATTAGTTGTTGAAGTTGAGCGTTTGGCAAGAGGAAATACATTAGACCAAGGTATTGTCTCTAATGCTTTTCAATATTCTAATACAAAAATCATTACACCATTAAAAACATATGACCCAAACAATGATTATGATGAAGAATATTTTGAATTTGGTTTATTCATGTCTAGAAGAGAATATAGAAAGATAAATCAAAGACTTCATGAAGGAATCTTAGCTAGTGTAAAAGAAGGTAAACATGTTGGAACTTCTGCTCCATATGGATATGAAAAATACAAATTACCCAAACAAAAAGGATATTCTTTAAAAATAAAAGAATATGAAGCAGAAATGATAAAATTGATATTTGATTTATATAATTCTGGAAATGGTTTAGATTTTATATCTCACAAATTAAATTCTTTAGGATTTAAACCTCGTAGAGGAAAAAGTTTTGCAAAGTCTTCAATAAAACATATACTCACTAATCCTGTTTACATAGGTAAAATTAAATACACAGATAAAGCAACAACTAAAAAAGTTATTAATGGAGAAATTGTTAGAGTAAAAAATGATAATAGAAATATTATATATGTAGATGGTTTACATGATTCAATAATTGATTTAGATACATGGAATAAAGCACAAAGTATACGCAAAAACAATTTAACTAGTCATGTCAAAGTAGATTATACTTTAAAAAATCCAATGGCTTCAATCTTAAAATGTGGACTTTGTGGGAATTCTTTAGAAAGAGTTACTTGTTCTACTAGGAATGATGTTAGAATTTGTTGTAGAAAATGTAAAGAAAATGTTGGTAGTAATATAAATATTGTTGAAGAACGATTATTAGAATCATTAAAATTATTGTTTAATAATTATAAAATAAAAGTACTAAATAATGATAATACAAATCTTGATGCATTAGTAGATATAAACAATAAAAGTATTGATAATTTTAAAATTGAATTAGAAAAAAATAATTTCCAATTAAATAAAACTTATGATTTACTAGAACAAAATATATATACAAAAGAAGTGTTTTTAGAACGTCATAATTATTTAAAACAACAAATAGCTGATATCGCTGAACATATTAATGAATTAGAAGAAGAAAATAAACATATTTTAGAGAAAAAAAATAATAAAGAAATTTTAATTCCTAAAATAGAAATAATAATAAATTCTTATTATGAAACAGAAAATATAATATTAAAAAATAAATTACTAAAAAGTATATTAAAAAAAATAGAATATTTTAAAATACAACCAAAAGACAAAGATGATTTTAAATTGAAATTATATCCAAAATTATACTGATTACAAGCATAGATTATTTTTATAGTCTATGCTTGTAACATTTACATTTTCATTTATCAAAATGTACCCAAGTAGGTGTTAATGAAATTGGCTCTACTGTCGCACAGGTTTTCAAAATTTTCGTTGCTATTTTTTAAAGAGGTTTTATCCTCTTCATTTTTTAGTAATTTTGTGTTTCCTATAAACTCTCCTAAATTCATTCGTAATTGTATTTCGATATCATCATCATTTACAATAATTTTATTAATCATATTAGATAACATCATCTTTTTCTTTTCTTGTGTTGATTCTCTAAATTCTTGTTTCCAATCAGGTATTAATTGTCTTACTTTTAGTAATTCCTCAAACTTTATTTGTTTTTGTTTTTCTATTTTTTCAAGTTCTATTTTTTGATTTATTAATTCTTGTTTTTTAGTTTTATTTTCTTCTATTAAATTTGTTATCATTTCTCTTGTAAAAGTACTTTGACCTTGTATTATTCTTACTATTTCCTCCTTAAATAGTTCTGTTTTGCTGGAACATTCTTTAATTTTTCTTTCTAGTTCCTTAATTTTTTCTCCCTCTGTATTATTAGTTTTTTCATTTATTCTTTTAATTTCCTCTGTTAAATCTTTGTTTTCTAACCTATCCAAGTATGAATATATTTCTTGCAAAACTGGCTCTTCAATACAGTTACTTTTGTGCGATTTTTTTCTACAATTACATTCGTGTCTGCCATCTATCCTTACACTGCAAGAATAATATTTATAATATGTATATCCATAACTACCATCACTTAATTTTATTTTTCTTTTATTACTTCTTGTTGATAATTTTCTCCCACAACTTCCACATATTATATACCCTGTGAATAGCAATCCTTTTGTCTGATAAATACATTTTTGATTTTCTTCTGTTTGTTGTTTATTTTCCTGATTTCTTTTATCTTTTATTTTTTGTGCTTTTTCAAATTGTTCTTTTGTTATAATTGCTATATTAGTATTCATTTCATTAGAAAATACCCACTTTGATTTTTGTTGTCTTTTTCTTTTTCCTCCACCAATAGGTACACTTGTTTTTCCATATACTAAATATCCTGTGTATATCGGATTTCTTATAAGTTTATTAATTGAATTAGCAGACCAATTATTACCCTTATGTGTTTTTATATTTTTCTCATTGAGGTAATTAGCAATTCTTACACCACCATATCCCTCCTCTGTTGTTAAGTCAAATATTTTTTTTACTACTTCTGCCTCTGATGGTATTATTTTTAGTTCTTTTCTTTCTACTCCCCTTTTTGTAAAAACTCCATTTTTTACTAATTCATATCCATAAGGTGGAATTGATGTTATATTGATTCCTTGTTCTATCATTTGTTTTTGTTTTGTTCTTACTCTTATTGATGTTTTTTCTGATTCTCCACCTGATTGCCAATATCTAATATAATTAATTAATTTATCTGCTCTCGAATCAAACTTTTGTTGTCCTTCTTGTGTCGACCATACTTCTATTCCTTGTTTTACAAACCATTCTACTATAAATGGTGTTTCATCTTCTCTTCTGCCTAATCTGTCAAACATAAATACAAGCAATATATCAAATTCCTCTTCTATGGCATCTCTTTTTATTTCTTGTAATACATCTCTATCTTCCAATTTTTTATTATATCCAGAAACTCCTTTTTCAATATATTCCTTATCAAATTCCCATTCAGGCATTCTTTCTATAAATTCTTTACATACAATTCTTTGCATAGGAATATCATTTTTATCAAGTTGTTTTCCAGTTGACACTCTATATAAACATCTAACTCTTTTCATTTTTTAATACCACCTTCATATAAATTGTATTATAATTTTTCTTAAAAAGCGCCCCAATATATTTATTTAGTAATTAGACTCTTTTGTATATATTGATTCGATAATATTTGTATAATATTATCTCTTATATTTTCTGTATTTTCATTGCAAAATGTTAATTTTATTCCTACTTGATATTCACTATTATATTTATATAAATACTTTTCTTTTTCTTTATTAGTACCTACTATGTACTCATCTTTTCCTATATGTACCTTTTGATTATTATTCATTTATTTATTCCACCTCAATAAATTCTTATGAAAATAAAAAAAAAATATTCTTATTAGAATATTCAATAAATTAATATTTTATTTTTTTCTTCATGCGTAAAGCAATACCCAAAATCATATCTAGCTTTAAAATCTGCTCTTTTTTGTTCTTCTTCTAGTATTTTATCAACTTTCTTTATTTTTATTATGATATGCTTTATCAGTATATACTAATAAAAAAATACAATACAAAAAAAATATTTATAATCATTTTTAAATTTTCCTACAAACTGTATTTTTTAAATTCCACTTAATTACAAATCACTGTTAAGAATTTATATAATGTATGTGAAAAAAATTATATTTTATATCCACGCCTCTATTATTTCTTTTGTTATATTTAAATTTCCTCTGCCTGTTCCTATCTCTATATCAGGTTTAATTCTACCGTGATAATCACTTCCACCACTAATAAGCAATCCACTTTTTCTGGCATATTCAACTAAAATATCTTTTTTATTATCATTTTCAGATGAAGGATGATAACATTCTATTCCATCCAATTTAGCTTCTTTTCTTAAATCATCTATGAATTTAAGAGAATCCTGAAACCTGTACTCAAATGGATGTGCCAAAAATGCTTTTCCTCCTGCATCATGAATAATATTAATTACTTCCTTATATTGTGGTCTAAATTCTCCATAATTCATAAAATAACTACTTTCTGGATTTGATAATCCTTTTCTAAAAAATATATTAAATGATTCTGTAAATTCTCCTAATGTTTTATAATTTTCTGGATGTTTAATTATTTCTTCATAAATTAAATTTTCTACATATTCATATACTTTTGTTGACCTTTTTATTCTATCTTCATAATATACAAGTCCATGTTTATCACATATATTTAACAATCTTTGATACAATATACCTTGCTGTTTACGCAATATTTCATCTGAATAATATTTTTCACACCATTTATTTATTGTATCTGTATTGATATTGTAAGCTAGTATTTCAATATTTTCATTTTGAAACATTGCATGTAATTCTGACCCTTTTATAATTTTACCACTAAATATTGTATTGTTTTTTAGTATATCATCTTGATATTGTTTACATGTATCATGGTCTGTTATTGATATATATTCTATATTTTTTTCTTCACACATTTTTAGTATTTCTTCTACAGTTTTATCCCCGTCTGAATACAATGTATGTATATGTAAATCAATCATACAGTTTACCTCTCCTTTTCATAGATATACTTAATTTCTGTTTTCTAAAATAATACTTAAAAATCATTCAAAAGTCAATGATATTATGGCAATCGCTTAAAAATTTGTGTTAATACCTAGTATTATGAAATGCTAGG
>CANAUI010000075.1 GCA_947364715.1 uncultured Clostridium sp. | reverse complement strand
TTGTTAATATTATTGCATTTTTTATTGCGAAAAATTTTTACTCTTTTTTACTGCATTTTTAACATAAAAACTAATCTATACCTGTCTTTTTGTTGCTGTATAGTATAAAAAATGTATTTAGAAGTTAGAATTTATAGTTACAATTTATAATCTTATTTTACATTTTTTATTTACTTTCGATTTTTTTAATGTTATACTATCTTTAATAGACAAAAGATTTGATAATTTATTATCAGAATGAGAGGTGCTTATGACAATTGATAAAAAAAATGTTTTACTTGATACTGTAACTATACCAGAAGATATTGTTTTAGAAAATGTAGAAAGTAAAGTTATAGTTCAAGATAATATTAATGAAGAAAATATCATATTTAATGATTTATACATAAATAATATTACTTGTGAAGAAGATAAAAAATCTTTTCAAGAAGAATTACAAATTTCAGAACAATCAGACATCAACAACCAAGAGCAAGAAATATTTGAAAAAAAAGAAACAGTCAAAACTAACTGTTTAGCTTTAACTGTTCGTAAAAATTATACAATATCTATCTTTAAAAATACTATTTTTACAACATTTCGTATTACCTGCAAGGTAACTCTTTGTACCTTTTTACTAAATTTTTTAAGTTTATTTTTTTAATCTCTTTCTTTTAACTAAAAAAGTAAGAGATTGTTTTTTTGAAAAATTCTTTTATCTTATTATTATATACAATTAATGCTTTTCTTCTTTTTCGCTTGTTTATCTTAATAAGTTGTTTATCAAATTTTTTCATTATAAGTTGTTTATTTTTTTCATAGAAATTTGTTCCAGTAAATTCTTCTTTTTCTTCCATTCCTAAATAAGCTTTACTTTTCAATAATTTTTCTATATAAGTGTCTATTTCATTCATTGTTGTAAGTCTTGGTATTACTTGTTCATAATATTTAACTAACATTATTTCTTGTGTTTCCATATATACAGTACATACCTTTTTTTCAAGTTCTTTTCTAATTTGTTTATTTGTTTCTACTGATAATTTATTTTTTATTTCTAATATTTTGTCAAAATTCTTTATAATTTGATTTGTTTTCTCTTCAAAAGTGTTATAAAATATATCTTTAAAACTTTCATTTACATTTATAGTTGATTGTATAATTTCATTTTCTCCTATATAATATATAATTTGTTCCATCAAATTTGTTAATAAAGGAAAATAATTAGGACTTATTGTTGTTAATTTTATTCCATATATATTACTTTTTTTCTCTTCATTTTTCATAATTCTAGCTGACATATATTGTACAATAGCTTCATTTATTCCAAGTCCGTTTATTGCAAAATCGCCAAAATTGCATAATCCTACTTTTTTAATTTTTCCATTATTCTTCCTTAACACCTGTAAATAATGTATGATTTCATGGAAAAACTGTTCATTTGGTTCTAATATATTAATACTTTCATCAATATATATGCTATTATCTTCATATATATAATTTACTTTTGTCATATTTGAAGGCATTTTAGCATAATACATTTTACAATTTAATATTTTGGCTAATATCTCATTATATTGCATTTGTAATACTAGAAATGTAGATGTTATTTTTTCAGAAAATTCATGTGCAATATAATTTACTTCTTTATAATCTAATTCTTTTATTCCTATAATTCCTAATTTAGCTAATTTCTTTGGTATTCCCACTCTTTTCCTCCAAAACTTTATTGTTTAAGAATTTTTACGAAATTTTTTGTTTATAAATATAAATAAAAAATACAATAAAGTTACATTTATTATAGTATATTATACTTTATTTTCATAATCAAGTAAATTTAAAATATTTTATAATAACATGTTACAAAAAGTTACAATTTACAGTTGATAAATATTATCAACTCAATCTATCCCTGTATTAATTACAACTTCTGTATTTGTTATAATAATATTAACACTTTTATTTTCTACATCTAGGCTCTCTTTTCTACTCTCAAAATCTTCTTGAACATTTTCATTTAAATTATCTCCTATTCCTTCTCTTTGTAGCAAACTATCACTTTCTATATTTTCCATATTTTCTATTTTCTTTTCATTTATATTAACATTTATTTTTATTAAATCAATATTATTAATTTTATAATAAACTTCTATCATTCCAACATCTAAACTTTTTAGTTTATAATGAATTTGAACAATTTGTACATCTCCCTTAGAGCCCATATCTAATTTAGAAGAAATTTCATTAGTTAATTCTTTTAAATTGAGCAAATTATTTCCTTCTAGTAAAATATTTTGTTGTTCTACTTTATTACTTATTTCTTTTACTATTTTATCTGCTTCTTTTTCTGTTATTTCCTTTTCTTCATTATTTATATTAAAATTCAACCATTTTCTATTAATTCCTATTATTGTTATTAAAATTATTATCAAGATTATACTAAATATTAATATTCCATTTTTATTCTTAGAATTTATATTTTTGCTATCTATTTCTTTATTCTGACTTGTTATATATCTATGTCCTAATGTTTTCCTTTTTTTCTTTTCTTTATATCTTCTTGCCAATTTTTCTCCTCCTTAGTAGAACAAAAGTCTTTGTTCTCATGCAAAAAAGGTAGAAACAAGTTTCTACCTTTTTTCCTATATGTTTGTTGTAAATGTTATAGTAGATTCATTGCCTAAAACATCTTTTACAATAAATTCACATGTTTTTTCATTGTAATATGCTTTTGTATAAGTATTTTCTTTTCCTGAAACTTTATACCAGCCTTGACCTAAAGTTGACTCATCTATTTTTTCGTCAAATACTAGTGTAACATCAACTCTATTTTCTTCTTTATCATTTATAACTTTTGAAATTTCTGCTGTTGGTCCTTTTCTATCAATATTATTTATACTAATTACTACACTACCTTCATTTCCTGATAAATCTTTGAAGTTAACTGTATATTCTCCATTATAATAATGTACTTTTTTATAAACATTATTATCATATGAATTCCATGAACCAGCAGTTGTCTCGTCAATTATAATTGGTTCACTTGCTTTTAATGTTACTGTAACTGTTCTAGCCATTTCCTTTGTGCTATATTCAACTTCTACTGTTGGTTTTGTTACATCTACTACTTTTACTATTCTTCTAACAGCTTCGCTTTTATTTCCTTGTGCATCTTGTGCTGAATACCAAACTGCATAAATTCCTAATTTTGAAGTATCTATTTTATCTACAGTTATATATGTTCCATCTTTTCCTGTTTCAGAATAATAGATAACTGTATTTAGTGTTGGAGTTGTATCATAATTATCTTTTACTGTTGCTCCTAATTCTGTATATTCTTCTCCTTGAGCAATTTTCTTCTCAGTTTCACCATTTATTGTTACTGTTGGTGCTGTTGTATCTTGTAATGTTAATACTCTATGTGCTGTTGCAACATTTCCAGCTTTATCACTTACACTATATTCAATATAGTAATTTCCTAATTCTCTATTTGTAAGTGTTGTATTCCATTTAAAGTTTTCTACTTTTTCACCTTTACTGCCATCTGCATTTGCTTTAAACCATTCCATATTTACTTTACCAAAGCTGATTTCTTTATCAAATTCATCCCATACAGTTCCTGCTTCTGGATATGTGTATACATCTACACCTACTTCAAAAGTATTATCTTTTGGTAATGTAATAATAGGTGCTACTTTATCAATTCTTTTTACTTCAAATTTAATTGTTGAAGTATTTCCTGCTTTATCTGTAATTTCTACAAAATATTTACCATTTTCTGAATAAACTTTTGTAAATGTTTTATCATTTACTCTAGTCCATCCTTCTTCTTTAATATCTTTAATTGATTCACTTGCTACTAATGTTACTGTTACATCTTTATTTGTCATTGCATTTCCATTATCATTTGAAAATGTTACTGTAGCTGTTGGTGCTTCTTTATCTAATCTTTTTACTTCATAATTTATTTTTGAAATATTTCCTGCTAAATCTTCTATTTCTACAGAATATTTACCATTTTCTGAATAAACTTTTGTAAATGTTTTATCATCTACTCTAGTCCATCCTTCTTCTTTAATATCTTTAATTGATTCACTTGCTACTAATGTTACTGTTATATCTTTGTTTGTCATTGCATTTCCATTATCATTTGAAAATGTCACAGTAACTGTTGGTGCTATTTGGTCAATTGTAAATGTTAACTCTGCTTTTTCATTATATGCTTTATCTGTTACTCTGATAAAGTATGTTCCATCTTCTGAAAATGTTGTACCTGATGTAAATTCTTCCCATTTCCCATTATTTACTTGAACTTTTGCATTTTGAAGATGTTCTTCAATTATTGTTACAGTTACAGGATGGTTATAATATTTTCCATCTTCTACACCTTCTACTTTTGGCATTGTTTTATCTATAATAAATTCTATTGTTTTTGATTTATTTCCTGCTAAGTCTGATACATATGCAGAATAGTTTCCTTCTTCTGTTATTGGTGTTCCTGGTTTATAGTTTTTAACTAGTTTACCATCTTTATGAAGATGTATTGTTCCTGGGTTTGCATCTTCTATTGTTAATGTTACATCTTGTCTTGTAATTGTTCCATTTTCTACACCTAATAATGCTGGTTTTGTTTTGTCTATAACAAATTCTATTGTTTTTGATTTATTCCCAGCTAAATCTGATGCATATACTGTATATCTTCCTTCTTCTGTTATTGGTGTTCCTGGTTTATAATTTTTAACTAATTTACCATCTTTATGTAGATGTATTGTTCCTGGGTTTGCATCTTCAATATTTAATGTTATATCTGTATTATAATATTTTCCATTTTCTGCTCCAGTTACTACTGGTTTTGTTTTATCTATAACAAATTCTATTGTTTCTGATTTATTTCCAGCTAAATCTGATGCATATGCTGTATATCTTCCTTCTTCTGTTATTGGTTTTTCTGGATTATATGGTTTTACTAATTCACCATCTTTATGAAGATGTATTGTTCCTGGGTTTGCATCTTCAATACTTAATGTTATATCTGTATTATAATATTTTCCATTTTCCGCTCCAGTTACTACTGGTTTTGTTTTATCAAATGTTAATGAATTTCTTGCATTTGTTTCATTTAATGAAACACCTTCATTTCCAGCTATATCTTTATATCCAGAAATTGTGAATTCTAATATACCTTCTTTTAGTTCAATATTTTTAGCTACATCTATTGTTAAGTCAGCTTGATAAATAACTTCACCATTTCCTCCAGATATTTGCTTAAATTCTGCTGTTTGATTTCCAATTGTTAATACTGGAAGTGTTGATATTTCTTCTTTAAATGTTACATTAAATCTTACTGTTTCTTTATTTTTGATATAAGAACTATTTGTATTATCTAAGTTTATAAGTTGTATTTTATCTACTTCTGGAGCAATATTGTCATATGTAAATTCATATGTTGTTTCATTTCCTGCTACATCTTTTAATGTAATTGTATTTTTTCCATATACTAATCTTGATTTTATATTTTCAAAGTTTGCATCTGACCATTTATTTATTGCAAATTCTACATATTCTCCATCATTTATTTTATATGCTACTACTCCATATTCATCATATAAACTAAAACTTACTTTTGAGAAAATGTTTCTATCTACATTCCCAACATATCCATCTTTTACCTTGATTGTTGGTGCTACATTATCATATACAAATTCATATGTTGTTTCATTTCCTGCTACATCTTTTAATGTAATTGTATTTTTT
>CANAUI010000074.1 GCA_947364715.1 uncultured Clostridium sp. | reverse complement strand
GGCAATAGGTTTATAGGTAAATCCTTTATTAAAAAACCTAAATATATTATACAAGTGAAGATGAAGTACAAATACTATTAGATACATATAAAAACCAAAGAGATTTTTGTATGAGATCAGATACTGCAATAGGCAATATTCCTATTGGGGTTGGAGGACAAAATGGAAATAGAGAAACTATATTTGAATATATAAGAAGAATTAAGCAAAAGGAAAATGAATTGGGAACAAAAGGAGTTGCAATAATATATTGGAATAATGGAAAATTTTGTCCAACATACGAAACAGATGGATGTTTTTACTTAAACTATAGGACAAAGGAAGAATTAATTATAGATTATATTGGAAAAGGATGGGATGGTTCATATTTAAGTCATGGAAGTGCTTGTCACGAAACTTATGTAATACCTTGGGAAGACATATTGTTTTTAGATGATAATAATAGAATGCAATATAGAGTAAAAGTAGTTGGACAAAGAGAATATAACGAACTAAGAAATGCAAGAGTAAATGAATTAAGCCGAAAAGGAATATCAAGAGAAGAAGTAGAAAAAGCAATCCCTTATAAATATAGTGGCATAAAAAATGATTATTTTAGGCAAGTAGTAAATCAGGTGATAATTCAAATGTATGATAGTAAAGATTTGCAAAGACATTATAAAGAATACATTCCAATTGCTCAAATTGAAAATGGAAAGGTTTTAGTTCCAGAAGTTATTTTACCTGAAAGATTAAAATATAAAGAAAAAGGTGTAGAAAGTGAAGGAAGATAATATAGAATTTTTTGATATAGTAAATGAAAAAGATGAAATTGTTGGAAAAATAAAAGAGGATGAGCAGAATACTGTAAAGCCATCGCAATTAAGATTTATTAATATAATAATAACTAATAAAGATAATATGATATTAGTACCTAAAAGAAGTTCAAATAGAAGAATTTTTCCTAATTGTTATGATTTTTCAGTAGGAGGACATGTCAATTCAGGAGAAAGTTATGAGAAAGCAGCATATAGAGAACTTAAAGAAGAACTAGGAATAGAAGATGTTAAATTGCAAGAAGTTGCATATTTTTCGCCATTTAGTAGTGATAGCAATACATTTCAAAAAGTATATTTATTGAAATATGATAGTGAAATATGTAATTATGATAGAAATGGTATTGAAAAGATATATTATAAATCTAAACAAGAAATTCAAGAACTAATGAAAAATAAATCAAGTTTATTTAAAACAGACTATTTTGTAGTAATGGACTATTTATTTAATAAAAACTATTTGTAATAGATGTAAATGTAAAAAAATGACTAAGAAATGGAGATGATAAAAAATGAAAGAGTTAGACAAAAAAGAAAATTACAATAACAAAACTTTTGAAGATATAAAACATATTGATGAAAATGGAGTTGAATATTGGTATGCAAGAGAATTGATGAAAGTTTTAAGTTATAAGGATTGGAGATATTTTGATGCAGTAATTGAAAAAGCAAAGATAGCTTGTCAAAACTCTGAAATAACCGATATTGACCATTTCGTTGTTGACAACAAAATGGTAGAAATAGGTTCTGGTGCGAGAAGAGAACAAAAAGATTATAAATTAACACGATATGCTTGCTATCTTATAGCTCAAAATGCAAATCCAAGATTAAAAATTGTAGCTCTTGCACAAACATATTTTGCAATTCAAACTAGAAAACAAGAAATTACTGAAAAGGAATATACTTCATTAACAGAAGATGAAAAAAGATTTTATCAAAGAAATTTAACTAGAAAAGGTAATTATTCACTTAATCAAACAGCTAAAAATGCAGGAGTTAAAAATTTTGATAAATTTCATAATGCTGGGTATAAAGGTTTATATAATGGAGAAACAGCTGATGACATTGCTAAAAGAAAAGGATTAAGATATAGAGAAGATATTTTAGATAATATGGGAAGTGAAGAACTTGCAGCTAATTTATTTCGCATCACACAAACAGAATCAAGATTAAAAAGAGATAAAGTTGACACTGAAAAGAAAGCTTGCGATACTCATAATAAAATTGGAAAAATAGTTAGAAAAGCAATTAAACAGGCAGGACGGAACTATGCCAGAAGAATTGCCTACACCTAAAAAGAGTTTGAAACAGTTGGAAAAAGAAAACAAAAAAGGGTTAAAGAAAAAATAGATTGAAATTGCTTAATACATTAGTGCTTTTTATATTAATATGTTAATGAAAAATAAAAAGTTATGGAGGTAAAAGATGAAATTATATTTGTCATCGTATAAACTTGGAAATAAAAAAGAAGAACTAAAGAAATGGATAAAAGAGCATAATAATAAAATATGTTTAATACCTAATTCAAGAGATATTTATCCTGAAAGTGAAAGAAAATCATTAGGCATTCAAGCAGATGTTCAAGAATTAACTGATTTAGGATTTAATGTTACAGTAATATCATTAAAGGACTATTTTGATAAAAAAGAACAATTAATTGAAAGATTACAAGAATTTAATGCTTTTTATGTCATAGGTGGAAATACATTTGCATTGAGACAAGCAATGTATTTAAGTGGATTTGATGAATATTTAAAAACAATAAAAGATAATAAAAATTACTTGTATGCAGGATATAGTGCAGGAATATGTGTATTGGCAAAAGATCTACATGGATTGGATGTTTGCGATAATCCTACAATTAATCCATATGGAATAGATACAATATGGAAAGGATTAGGATATTTTGATTATATATTTTTGCCACATTATAAATCTGATCATAAGGAAACAAAATTAATTGATGACTCAGTAGAATATTGCAATAATAACAATATTAAATATAAAACTCTTCGTGATGGTGATGTAATTATAGGAGATACAAGTAAAGAGATAGAAAGATAATAAAGAACAAAATAGTAGAAATAAAAAAAAGCTATTGCCAAATTTTAAATTTTATGTTAAATTAAAAACATAGTAATAGACAAAAAAATCGATGTGGGTATACATATCTTTGAAACTATTGCTATAACTAATTTTGAAACGGATAATAAGGTGCTTTTGTGCAAGACGTTTTTCGCATACGTCCTTCGCTAAGGCACCAAATTTTATAATTTTTTTAAGATATTGTAGATTATCATACAATATCTTAATTTATTTCAAAGTGTTGCAAATACTATCTTTTAAAGGTAGTATTTATTTTTTTGCCTATCTTAAAATATCATAATTTATCATAGAATATTTTGGCTTATTCCATTAAAATTAATTTTCAATTCCATTAAAAAAATTCTTGATATCCTTACAACCGCTTCTATTTCAAAAAGTGGGCTATTTTTACAATGCAGTAATTTTGAATTTTATATAAAACCTATTAGTAATGTACTAATAGAAGCAGTGTTATAATTTGTGGAAATTAAAGAAAAGTTGTTGTTTTTAAAATAGAAATAAAGTATAATAGAAACATCCTTTTCAAAGGAAATCTTTCGGAAAGGAGGCAGACAGATGAGCAGTTTCGACTTAATTTGGCGTTTGATAGTATTATTACTTGCAAAAGATAATAAGAAATCTGATGACCAAAAAACTGAAGATTAGTCGCAAGAGCTAATCAAGGAGTGGTTCCCTAGCCACTTCTTTTTTTATTTTAGAAATAAAAAAGGTATGTGTCCCTAAACACATACACAGACATTAAACAGTTTCGACTACTGTTAACTTAAATATAGTATACTATATTTTTTATTATATGTCAAATAATTTTCAAAAATTCATATTTCCCAAAAATAATTTTAAAATTAATGTTTCAAAGCCTAAAAATACCTAATATTTAAGTAGTTATAGGCTTTTTATATTTTAAGATATTAGACAATAATATAAAATATTTTAAAAATTTTTAAAATCAATGTAATAATTTTGTGATAATTCGTATACAACATATTTGAAAGGAGGCTGTCATTATGAAAAAAGAAAATATAATACTACATATGCTAAAATAGAATATTTTGGAAGAAAAGAACAAGAAAAAATTGATAGCAAAGCATTAAAAGAAGCTGTTATCAATACTATCGTTCATAATGATTATTCTTATGGTAATAGCCCCATTATAGAATTATATTCAGACAGAGTTGAAATAACATCTGATGGAGGACTTCCACAATAATTATCACAAGAAGAATTTTTGGAGGGTGTTACTGCTCCAAGAAATAAAGAACTTATTAGAGTATTTAAAGATGTGGATTTAATTGAAAATATCGGCTCTGGAGTATTAAGAATATTAGATGCATATGATAAAAGTTGTTTTAAATTTATGAATTATTTTTTAAGAGTTTCGTTTAAATATAAAGAAAATCTATTTGAATACGACCAAGAAACTAGCCAAGAAACTACCATAAAAACTACCCAAGAAAATTATATAATCTTAAATGTAACTCAACAGAATATTATAAAATTAATAAAAAATCAACCATCAATAACACAAAAGCAGGATAAAGACATGAAAAAAATTTTACAAGCCCTAAAATAATATAAAAATCAGCTAAAAATGCTGTTCAATATATAAAAATTACGATATAATATCTTTGAAATGGAGCAAAAGAAAAAATGAAAATTAGAAATATTAAAATTAAAAGAATTAAAGGAAAAATCAAAGATGTTAAAAGATGAAAGACAAAAAGGAAAATTGGTTACTTTTATATTATCATGTTTATTGCGTGAAATGAAAGATTAAAGTCTTATATTATATAACTAATTACCAATTATTAATAAAACTGTGGCGATATTATTAATTCAGTAGTTATAACTACAAGGAGAAATAAGAGTCCACAGTATTAATAAGAAAATTATATCACGAAAGCGACATAATATAAAATTTCAGGGGATTTTTTAACCCTAAATATATTATACAAGGAGGAAGATTATGAAGTATATGTATACAGAGAAAGATTTAGATTTAATTTCATGGGAAAGGATAGACAGTTTTATAGATAAGATTTATAAAGATGTAAATAACTACTTAAAATCTAATAATCTATCAATTAAATATATAGCACCTATAATGCGTGGAGGTGGAGTTCCAGCAATAAAACTTTCACACATGTTTAATGTTATAGATGTATTACCAATGCAATTAAAACACAACCATGAAACTCATGGTATAGATACTAAAATTGGATTAGATTACTTAAAAGAAAATTCAATTAATGAAAATGAGTGTATCTTATTAGTAGAAGGAAATCATGTTACAGGAGAAACTGCTAATATTGCTGTCAAAATGATAAGAGAAAAATTTGGAGAAGAGGCAAAAATTATATATGTTTCTTTAACTAGAGATTATACATATAAAGACAGTGTAAAAAATATATGTTTTACTACTTGGGCAATGACTACAAATGAAATGAAAGAACTATCTAAAGAAGAATGCAATAAACTAAATATTAACCATAATTTAGTTTCTGTATATCCTTGGGAAAATGTAATTGAAGAATTATATGAATTAAATAATAGCTAATCAAATAAAGGAGAAAATCAATATCTTAGATTTTCTCCTTTTACTAATGACTAACATAGCATAAAAGCTATGGACACTAATGTAATAATAGTATATGAAAAATTTTATATTATATGCAATAAAAAACGATAGCCTTTTGAGCTATCGGATTATAATGATTACGTTCTTTTCAGAACGGACACTAATGTTTTGTTAATTTAATAATAAACTATTCCATGGCAGAAAGTCAAGCAAAATTCAGAACTTTATTCATTTTTTAGTGGTCTTAACCTATATAAACTGGTGTTAGAATAGATATATAGACACAAAATTTTACGAATCGATGAAAAGATGA
>CANAUI010000073.1 GCA_947364715.1 uncultured Clostridium sp. | reverse complement strand
CCACCTTTTCTTCCTGGAATAACTACTTTACCCTTTAAATTTTCCCATTTAAAATCTTTTTCATCTTTTCTAGAAATTAATAATGACCCATCCTTTTTGGTCAATTGAGCAAACACTTCTGTATGGTCTTCTTTTCCTTCATTATATACATATATTGAAGCTTCTGGGCCTGCAAAACCAATGTCACATTGGTTAGCAAGTACTGCTGTCATAACAGCATCTGCTCCCATTTTCTGATGACAACACATTATTGTTAGTCTTTTCTGTACTTAAATTCAAGATGTCACTACTTTTTGCAAAAATTTGACTGACAAACATTTTCTTTTGATTTTCTGATATTTTTGTATTTAATAAATTAATTTCAATCGTGTCTCCTTCTCCATAGGCACTTTCTACTAATAGGTTTAAAATGTCTTTTTTTGATTTCAAGTCAAAAGTTTCAAATATATCAAAGCAATTGTTTATGATATTTAATATGTATTTTGCTCCTTTACCTAATTTTGTGTCCATCTTCTTGTTATCTCTTTTTGAATTTTCCAAAATCTCAATTTTATTTTTTAATTCTTCTTTTTTATTTTGTGCTTTCATTAATTCTTGATTGATAATATCAATAACAGAAATGTCAATATATTTTACTTTTTCTGCTAAATCCTTGATTTCTTTTTCATTCTTCTCATATTCTTTTTTTAATGTTTGAATTTCTTCTGTTATATCTTCTTTTTGATTACTATTAAATGAAATATTTTTTAATTCTTGATAAACTGCTGAATTTGGTACAAATATTTCTTTTAAAATTTTAATAAAATTATCATCTAATTCATTTCCTTTTATGTTATGAGAATCACAATTTATCCTTCTTGTTCTGTCTTTTTCCCTACAAACATAATAATATCTTGTTGTTCCATCTTTATTCTGTCTATTTGATTTTGGTATCATTTTATTACCACATTTCTTACATCGTAATATTCCAGAAAATACTGTTTCATTGGTATAATTTACACTTGCTCGATAGGATTTATCTTTGTTTTTTTCTAATAATTCTTGTACTTGTACCCACTCTTTTCCTGTTACATATCCTTTATGTAGTCCAACTGCTATAATCCAATCTTTTAATGGTCTATCTTTTTTGTTATTATCTGTTTTATTGTAAGCAATGATTCCATATTTTCCATCAAACTTTTCCCTTCCATCTTGCTCTGAATATATTGTTTGACCTCTATTTTTAAAATATTGTAAAATATCATCATCATTTTGACTATATACAGGATTAGTAAGTATATTTCTTAATGAGTATTTTCTAAATTCTTTGCCTTTTCTAGTATATATTTTATTTTTTAATAGGTAATATTCTAATCCTGCTAATGATTTGCATTCTAAGTATTTTTTGAAAATCAGTTGTACTCTTTGCTTTTCTTCTTCGTTTATTTTTAATTTGTAAGCTTTTTTATTTCTGTTTTGTATTGTATTTGAGTTTGTGTTTTCTTCTACTATTGACATTATTTCAATTTTTTCTGAAGCAAATCCAAGTGGTGTGTCTCCTCCTAACCATCTTCCTGTTTTGGCAAGTTCTAGCATATTATCTCTTATTCTCTCTGCTATGACTTCTCTTTCTAATTGTGCAAATACAGATGCTATGTACATCATAGCTCTTCCCATTGGTGTTGTTGTGTCAAACTGTTCTTTTATGGATACAAAACTTGTATTTAGTTTGTTTAATTCATTCATTAGACTAGAAAAATCGGCTATATTTCTACTTATTCTGTCCAATCTATAACTAATTAATATGTCAAAAGGATTTTCTTTTTCTTCTTCTAAAAATTGTTTAAATTTCGGTCTTTCTATATTTCCTCCTGAAAATCCTTCATCTTCAAATATTGTAGTTTGTATTTCATATTCATTTTCTGGATAGTTCTTTTTGATATATTCTTTTGCTAGTTCTATTTGATTTCCTATGGAATCTCCTTTGTCTGAATATCTTGATTTTCTCGAGTATATGGCTATTCTAAGGTTTTTCTTCATTCTTCCTACCTCTTTTTTCATAATAAAATGTATGCTATTCTTTTGTATTACATACTTTAAGGAAATAAAAAAAGAACTACTATTTTTTATTTTAGTAATTCTTTGCTTTTATTATTTTTAAAGTAATTCAATAGGTATTAAATTATTATCTTTATCAATTGGAAATATATCTTTTGTTAGACATATTACTCCACCATTTCCTATTTCCATTCCAAATTTTTGTATAACATCAAAATTCTTTACTGCTTGTTTTCCTGGATTGTAGCTTTTCTTTATCTCTAAAGGATATACCTTATTATTATATATAATAATTAAATCTATTTCCTTTCCATTATTGTCTCTATAATAATATAAATATTTTCTACTATCTAAACCTTGGTTTGAAAATGATTTAATAATTTCTGTTACAACATAAGTTTCTAAAATTGCTCCATTAAATGCACTTCTTTCCAATGTTATACTATCCATATATCCTGCTAAAAAACAAGCTAATCCAGTATCCATAAAATAAATTTTGGGTCTTTTTACTATCCTAGATACATTATTGTTTGAATATGGTTGTAATAAATACACTAATCCTGTACTTACTAAAATAGATAACCAATTTTGTGCTGTCATATTGTTTATTTCTATAGAATTTGATATGTCATTTATGTTTAATTCCTGTCCTGTTCTTACTGCGATTGATTCGATAAATTTCAAAAATTTTGTTTCATCTTTTACATTAATAAGTTCTCTTATATCTCTTTCTATATATGTTTTTATATAAGTTTCAAAAAAGTCTTTTGATTCTATGTTGGGATTGGAATATAATTCTGGATAACTTCCCTTTAGTATTTTTTCATATAATTTATCAACTTCTAATCTATTTGTCTTTTCTCTTTTTTCAAGTTCTTCACATATTGGTAAAAACATTTTATCCTTTTTCTTCTCTATTTCCCTATTTGATAAGGGATATAGTTCTAATATTCCAACTCTTCCTGCTAAAGATTCACTAACATTTTTCATGGTATGAAATACTTGTGAGCCTGTTAAATAATATAATCCAGATGTTTCTACTTCTTTGTTTTCTAAATGTTCCTGTCTTTTCTCATCTACTATTATTTTTATATATGATAATAACTTGGGTGCATATTGAAATTCATCTATTATTAGAGGTGGCTTATATCTTTCTAAAAATATTTCTGGCTCTTCAATAGCTAATGCTCTTATTGATAAATTATCTAAAGATATATAATTTATTTTTTCTTTTTCTTGTTTTTGTATATTATTTAATAGTGTAGTTTTTCCTACTTGCCTTGAACCTGTAATCATAATAACTGGAAATGCCTTCGCTAATTTATGAAGTCTTTCTTCTATACTTCTTTCAATATAATTACTCATATTCTCACCTTCTTTTTATCATTTATTCTATTTATATTATATACTTTATTATATTTTTTTGCAATATTTTTATACATATTTATATGAGCAATATAATTTTGTATAAATATTACTCTTAAATTATAAAAAAGAACTACTATTTTTTATTTTAGTAATTCTTACATTTCTTCAATATATTTTAAAACTTTTGTTAATATTATCTTGTCTTTACTTTTCATAAATAACTACTCCTGTATTTTCTATTTCTTTTTCTATTTTTGAATTTTTATCAATTTCTAGCTTTTCAATAACATCAACTTCTTTGTCTAGTTTTTCTCTTATTTTATCTACTATATCAAAAAATTTTAACCCTTTAATTTTACCTTTGCTATCAATTAATATATCAATATCACTATTTTTAGTAGGTTTATTCTTGGCATATGAACCAAATAATATTGCTTTTTCAACTTCTGTATTTGCTAAAATTTCATAAACCATATTTTTTATATCTTCAATGGAATATATTTTTGTAGTCATCCTATACTCCTCCTTTTACTATTTCAAGTTAGTTTTAATCCTGTATTTTAATTTCATCTACAAAAGGATTTCCTTCTTCAAAATCCCTTTCTTTTATTGGGTGTGGTTCTATTCTTAAATCAATAGTTTTCTTAGACACTCTAATCTCCTTCAATAATCGTAAATCATAATATTTTTACTTTTTTAGTATATCACATTTTACTTTAAATTACTATATTCCAACTTAATTATTTTGTAAATATTCTAAAATTTCATTTTTTACTTGTACTTTTTCTTCATAACTTATATCTAAGTTTTCAATGCTTTCTTTAATTAACAATGCTTTTACAAATGCTAAATTATGTATATACTCTTTGTTATTTTCTGTATTAATTTTTATCTGCATCTTACACCTCTTATTTAAATGTATGCCTACTATTATTTAGCTATTCAAATATTGGGGTTAATTTTTTACTAACAACTTTTAGGCATGACTTGACTATATAACACTTTATTTTGGTATATTTATATTTCCTCCTGAAAATCTTCATTGTCATATATTTCTGTCTATATATCATATTCATCTGCTGAATGCATATTTTTATATAAAAAAAACTGCCTAATTTTGTTTTGCAGTCTTTTTTAATATTCTGGAATCTCTTTTTTGATGCTTTCTTTTTCATAATCGATTATGTCTAATTTTTCTATTGTTTCTCTTATTAATATTAATTTTACATCTCTAAAATTCTATCATTTTTATCTTTTTTGATATCCCAATAATCTTCTAATCGAGCTGTTGGATTTTTCTTTCTTTCATTTTCTAATTTTTTTAGCTTTGACACTAATTCTGCTGTTTTTATTACTCTTTTTTCTCCTGTTTTTGAAACTTGAATTTCTATTTCATCATCTTTTATTCTATCTCCCAATATTCCTATATATGGTGTACCTAATACTTGACAATCACGTATTTTACTTCCTATACTTACATCCACTCTGTCATCTAATATACTTTCAATTCCATAATTTTTTAGAACTTCATAAAGGCTTTCTGCTCTCTTCGCTTTTTCTTCTCCTTTGGATATAATATGTAATAAATAAGGGGCTAAATTAACTGGTAAAGATATTCCTAAATTTCCTTTTGCGTCACGTATTAAACTCTTTTCATATATTGTTGCTAATGTTCTGCTTACTCCAATTCCATAACATCCCATATAAAATGGGTTACTTTGACTTCTTTCATCCACATAATCTGCTTTCATTGGTTTTGAGTATTTTGTACCTAATTGAAAGATATGCCCTAATTCTATTGCTTTTTTCTGTTTTAATGTATCACTATTTTCGATTCCATATTCTTCCTTTAGATATTTTTCATAATTTGGTCTTTCTAATATCTCTACATTAAGACCTTTTTTGTGTTCTTCATCTACTAAAACAGTATCTTCTCCTATGTCAGATAATACCATAAATTCTTCTGATTTATTTCCTCCTATTTCTCCACTCTCTGCTGCCACTGGCATAACCTCTAATCCTAATTGTTCAAATATCTTCATGTAAGCCTCTTTTATTGTATTATAGGATTGTTGTAAATCTTCTTCTCCTTTATTAAAACTATAAGCATCCATCATAGGAAATGTTTTTCCTCTTAATAAGCAACCTCTAGTTCTTAATTCATTTCTATATTTTTCTCCAATTTGATAATAAATAACTGGTAATTTTTTATAAGATGATATTTGCTCTCTTGCAAAGTCAACAATAGCTTCTTCTGCTGTAGGAGCTAATCCAAATTCTCCATTTTTTGATTTAACTGTAAGCATTGTTCCCTCACTTGTATATTTCTCCCATCTTCCCGATTCTTCCCATATCTCTTTTGGTTGTAATGTTGGTAACTCAACTTCTATACAATCTTTTTTATCTAGCTCTGCTCTTATTATTTGCTCAATCTTTTGCTTCATTTTTAATGGTACATTATTATAGGCATAAATACCACTTCCATATTGCGATAATTGTCCACTTTTCAATAAAATGTCTTGTGCTGGATAATTAGGGTCTATCTCTTTTATTCTAACTGTTTTTATTCCTGACTTAGATAACTTCATTCATTTTCTCTCGTATAATCAATTATATAGAAATATTAATCTATTTAATTGATTAATCCCT
>CANAUI010000072.1 GCA_947364715.1 uncultured Clostridium sp. | reverse complement strand
CATTATACTATATTTTCTCACTTTGTACATAAATTTTTAAGCGATTGCCATACAACAAAATCTTTGATTTCGCTAACATACACTTTCCTTATATAAATTATTCACTATTCTTTATATATTTATTCAACTTGAAAAAATTTTAAGAACAGAATTCATTTATAATATTTGCACATCTTTTTGAAGCCAATTTTAAATTTTCATCAAATGTTTTTTGATTTCCACCATTAGGAATATCAGATATACATCTAATACTAATAAAAGGAATATTATCTAAATAACATACTTGTCCTACAGAAGCACATTCCATATCAACTACATCTGCTTTAAATTTTGCATTAATTTTATTTTTCATCTCTATTTTTGTACAAAATATATCACCAGAAGCAACTATTCCCATTTTTATATTATACATTCTTTCTTCCATGTTTTTTATCATATTTTGAAATGCTAATACTAATCCTCTATCACATATAATTTTATCACCTACACCTGTAATATATCCTTTACTATGACCAAATGCTGTTATATCAAAATCATGTTGAACAACATGTTTAGCAATAATAACATCTCCTATATTTAGTAGATAATTAACAGCTCCAGCTACTCCTACATTGATAACAAACTCTAAATCAAAATTATCAATTAAAATCTGTGTAGTTCTTGCTGCATTTACTTTTCCTATTCCACTTTTTATTAGTACACAATTTCTCTTTTGTATTTTACCTGTTATAAATCGTAAATTGTAAATTTGTTTTGTTTGAGTATCTGTCATTAAATTAAGTATTTCCTGTCTTTCTTCATCCATTGCAACTACAATACCAATATATTTCATTAATATTCCTCCTTTCTTAAATATATTAATCTTTTTCTTGTTGCTATAATATTCCCTATATAATAATTTTGTTTTCTTTATATGGACATTATATTATATTTTTATATTTTTTTCTAGTCTAAAATATATAATATTTTTTTATTGTTATAAATCACAGCTGATAAATATTATTTTTTTGAATTGTAACTTTTATTTTTCTATACAAGAACAAAAGGGGCATGATTAAATTTTTTTGACATTTTAGATTACTTTTCATGCCTCGTCTTTGTTCGTCCGCGAAAATTGCTTTGCAATTTTCTGTGGAATTCTTTATATTATAGGAAAGTTCGACTTTCCTATAATATAAAAAAGCACATTATTATATATAATAATGCACTTTTATTTATTAAACAAATTATTTTAATTCAATAACTGCTCCAACTTCTGCAAATTTAGCTTTTAATTCTTCTGCTTCATCTTTAGAAACACCTTCTTTAACTGTTTTTGGTGCTCCATCAACTAATTCTTTAGCTTCTTTTAATCCTAATCCTGTAGCATCTCTAACAACTTTGATAACTTTTATTTTTTGATCTCCAGCTTCTGCTAAAACAACATCATATGATGATTTCTCAGCCGCTGCATCTCCTCCAGCTACTGCTCCAGCTACTGGTGCAGCTGCTGCTACTGCAGATACTCCATATTTTTCTTCTATAGCTTTTACTAAATCAGCTAATTCAACAACTGTTAAGCTGTCAATTTGTTCAATTATTTTTTCTATTTTTTCCATTTTAAAATCCTCCTAAATATTTTTTAGTGATATAAGTTCACCACTCTATTTTATATAATTTATTATTATTTAAGCTTCAGCTGGTGTTTCTGCACTTTCAGCTCCTGCTTCTTTTTTTATTCTTACTTGATCAAGTGCAACTGCAACTTTTGAAATATTTCCAAGTAAAGCTCCAGCAAGCATTGATAATAATGTTTCTCTTGATGGTAATTTTGCTAATGTAATAATTTCTTCTGCAGTCATTACTTTACCTTCAATAACTCCACCTTTTATTTTGTAGAAATCATTATTTTTGCTAAAATTATAGATTGCTTTTGCTGGTTCTAAGTAATCTTCATTACTCATAATAACTGCTGTTGGTCCTATTAAAGCATCATCTAATCCTTCTATTCCACATTCAGCTAATGCTCTTCTTGTTATATTATTCTTTATAACTGTATATTTCGCATTTACATTTCTTAAATCTGTTCTTAAATTTGTTACATCTGTTACATTGATTCCTCTGTAATCTGTTAAAAGTACAATTTTAGCTTCTTTCATTTCTTCTGCTAATTTTAATACTTCTTCTTTCTTTTGGTTTAATATTTTTTCACTTGCCATTTATTTTCACCTCCCACTAATCATTTATATTAGAAGAAAAACATATTTTTATAATATTAAAGATTCATCATACATAAACATAAATAAACACGTTTTACATCCCAACCAAGGATATAAAGCGTGCATAATTTATTTATATACTCTTTATAATAACCTCGGTAGGACTTATAATTGCCTACTGTCTATGGCTAATTATTATTTTTATATTAATTCATATTTCTGTATAGAATCTCTATTTTACATATAACATGATTTTCCTTATTTTTGATTAATAAACAAGCTTGGTCCCATTGTTTTAGCAATTGCCACACTTCTAATGTATTGACCTTTTGCTGCTGCTGGTTTAGCTTTTATAATTGCATTCATAACTGTTTCATAGTTTTCAGCTAATTTATCAACACCAAATGAAACTTTTCCAAAACCTAAGTGAATAATGTTTGTTTTATCTAATCTATATTCTACTTTTCCTGATTTAATTTCATTAATTGCTTTTGTTACATCCATTGTAACAGTTCCTGATTTAGGGTTTGGCATTAATCCTTTTGGTCCTAATACTTTTCCTAGTCTTCCTACAACACCCATCATATCTGGAGTTGCAACTACTACATCATAATCAAACCAGTTTTCATTTTGGATTTTTGGTATTAATTCTTCTGCACCAACATAATCTGCACCAGCTTTTTCTGCTTCTTCAGCTTTTGGTCCTTTTGCAAATACTAATACTTTTTGTGTTTTTCCTGTACCATTTGGAAGTACAACTGTACCTCTTACTTGTTGGTCAGCATGTTTTGAATCAACACCTAATTTAACATGTAGTTCAACTGTTTCATCAAATTTTGTTTTTGGCATTTTCTCAACAATATCTAATGCTTCTTTAATATCATATTCTTTTGTTTTATCAACTAATTTTACACTTTCTGCATATCTTTTTGACATTTTCATTTTTATTTACCTCCTTTGGTCCTAACGAGCAATCAATTTTTTACTCTCCCAACTTTTATATTTAATTTAAAACTGTTCAAAATTATTATTTTGTGTATTTTTGCATTAATTATCAATCCAATAAAATATTGGTATATGTTTAGGTTTGACTATTGATACAAAAATGTGCAAGATAATGATTTGGGGCAGTTTGTTTTATTCTGTAACAACAACACCCATAGATCTAGCTGTACCTTCTACCATAGTCATAGCTGTTTCTAATGATGCAGCATTTAAGTCTGGCATTTTTTGTTCAGCAATTTCTTTTATTTGTGTTTTTGTTATTTTAGCAACTTTTTCTTTATTTGGTTTTCCTGATCCTTTTTGAATGTTAATTGCTTTTTTGATTAAAACTGCAACTGGTGGTACTTTTGTTATAAAATCAAATGATTTATCTTTGTATACAGTTATAACAACTGGTATAATCATTCCAGGTTGATTTGCAGTTCTATCATTAAATTCTTTAACAAATTGCATAATATTAACACCACTTGAACCTAAAGCTGGACCTACTGGTGGAGCTGGTGTTGCTTTTCCTGCTTCTATTTGTAATTTAATAATATTTGTAACTTCTTTTTCTGCCATTGTAATGGCACCTCCTCTTTTTATTTAATTTTTTGAACTTGTGAAAATTCTAGCTCAACTGGTGTTTCTCTACCAAACATTGAAACTAAAACCTTTACCTTATGTTTTTCTTTATTAATTTCTTTTACTGTTCCTGTAAATCCTTCGAAAGGACCATTCATAACTTGTACTTGTTCATCAATATCATAATCCACATTTATAGAAACATCTTCAAATCCCATATTGCGAATTTCTTCTTCTGTTAATGGAATTGGGTCTGTTCCTGACCCTACAAATCCTGTAACTCCTCTTGTATTTCTAACAATATACCAAGACTGTTCTGTTACAATCATTTTAATTAGTACATATCCTGGAAAAACTTTTTTTAGATTTACTTTTCTTTTTCCATCTTTTATTTCTATCTGTTCTTCCATTGGAACTATAATATCAAAGAAATAATCTTCAAGTTCTCTATTTTTTATAGTTTTTTCTAAATCTTTTTTTACTTTATTTTCATACCCTGAATATGTATGTACTACATACCATCTTGGCATCATATCATAATCTTTTTGAGACATGTATAAAGCCTCCTTAATAAAATTATTCTATACTATTTGAATCTTCATCTACTTTTTCTGTTGTTTCAGTATCTGTTGCTTCATCAGTAGCATTTTCATCATCTGTTGTAGATTGTTCTTCTTTTTCTGTGTTTTCAGTTGTATTACTATTGTTTTCAGTAGCTTGTGTTGATTGTATAGATTCTTTTATATTATCTATTCCATATTTGTTTAATGTTTTAAAAGCTAAATCTAATACAAATACAATAATTGCTGTAATTAAAACAATTGTAATAACAGCTATTGTATTATTAACTAATTGTTTTGGTGTTGGCCAAATCACTTTTTTTAATTCTGCTTTTAAAGCTTTAAAAAAACTTTTTTTATTTTTGTTCTCTTTATTATTTTCTTTATTAGTAACTTTCTTTTCTTTTTTAGCCATTTTATATCCTCCTAAAAATAGCTTGTCAACTATTTTGTCTCTTTATGTGCTGTACGTTTTTTACAGAATTTACAATATTTAACTAATTCTAATCTATCTGTATTATTTCTTTTATTTTTTGTTGTTGTATAATTTCTTCTTTTACATTCTGTACACTCTAATGTTATATTTTCTCTTGGACCTTTTGCTGCCATATTAATACACCTCCGAATTTTACATTACTTTTTAAACGATGTGAACGTATGTCCGTAATATACATACGCTTAAATATTTTATCACTTTTTAATTGATATGTCAATGAATTTTTTAGAAATTTTTTACAGAATTTCCACACTTATACCAACAAATATTATTTCTTTTTGTTTTTCTTCTTTTTTTGCACTGAAAAACCAAACTTTCCTAATTTTTTTCCCAATAAATAATAATGTCCATTTGCATAAGCAATTAAATCACATTTAGAAATATCAAAAGCACCTTTTTCATCTATATATTGTCTATCTGCATTAATTGCTAATACATCAGCTACAAATACATGATGACTTCCCATTTCTTGTATTTCTCTTACTTTACATTCTACAGAAACTGGGCTTTCTTTTATCATAGGACAATTTACAAAATTTGCTTTGTCCTTTGTTAAATTCATTTCTTTAAATTTATCTACTTTACTGCCTGTCTTTACACCACACCAATCAGTTGCTTTTACTAAATTTTTAGTAGTTAAATTAATAACAAATTCTCCTTGTTCTTTTATTAAGGAATACGAATATCTGCTAGGCCTAACTGCAATATATACTCTCGCTGGATTAGTATTTAGAATACCTGTCCAAGCTACAGTAATAATATTAGATTTTTCCATTGTTCCACAACTTACCATTACAACTGGTAATGGGTATATAAAAGTTCCAGCTTTCCATGTTACTTTACTTTTCATACAAAGATTCATTCCTTTCTTAGTTCATTCTAAAAAAAAACACTTAACAGGTATAAAAACATTTTTTAACTTATAATTTTTATCATTAAATCTCTTTAAAAATCAGAAATTAGTATATTGATATGTTATAATTCAAAAAATAATATTTATCAATTGTGAATTATAAGATTTATATAAGATATAATATATTAATTTCTAACTTTTATTTATCATTAATATTATTATGATTACAAATAAAAAAAATCTAGCAACAACCTATTTTCCCAGCAGGGTAACCCACAAGTATTTTCGGCACATTTAGGCTTGACTTCTGTGTTCGGAATGGGAACAGGTATTACCCTAAATGTTATCGTCACTAGAAAATTATCGTATGCATAGCACACTCAAAAATATACAGATGAAAAATAAGTTTTAAGATTTTTTAATTGTGGTTAAGCCCTCGATTTATTAGTATTGGTCAGCTTAATACATTA
>CANAUI010000071.1 GCA_947364715.1 uncultured Clostridium sp. | reverse complement strand
ATATAACAGATAATGTTACACCATTTAATGCAGCATATAGAAAATACAGAATCCCTACTACAGCAGGTGGTAGTTTTCTAAATAAAAAACTAAATAGTAAAACAGCAACTAGTTCTATAATTAATAAAACTGAAAATGAACCTTCGATTAGAATTGTAAAAAATAATCCTGAAGAATATGTATACCAAGCAATTAAAGCTGACCCTAATAATCCTAAAAACATCCAGAAAAATGTTTTTCCAAAAAGTTTATTTTCAATAGGCATATTTTGAATATTGTTTTCTTCCATATCTAAAACTCCTTTCACATTATTTAAATTTAGTATACAAAAAAATTAAAGAAATGTAAAGAAAAAGTTACAAGATTGATAAAGATAATAGTTTAAAAAATACGTGTAAAAAAATTTTTCATATATCAATTTTTTTCTTGTATATTTGATAGTAACAATTATTTTATAACAAAAAAATGAGAAAAATGTAAAATTATATTTAATTAATATTATTTTTATGTTATAGTAAAAGAAATAAAAAATACAAAGGAAAGAGGTTAAAAAATGAGAAGAGGAAGAAGAGAATTAGTAAATGAACCAAAAATAAAAAATATCAAAAATGTGGAGAAAAAGAAAAAAATTATTGTCAGAACAGGAATTACTATACTAGCAGTTATCATATTGTGTATTGTTATGATGATAGCCAATAATTATATTATATTAGATGAAAATACAACAACAAATTTAATTATTAATAATAAAAATATAACATCAAACCTAAAACATGAAATTATACAAGAAAATGATAATATTTATTTATCAAAAACCGATATTTCTAATTTTTTTGATAAATATATTTATTTAGAAGAAGAAAATAATCGAATTATTACAACATATAATAAAAAAATAGCAGAAGTTAGCTTAGAAGAAAATATAATTAATATTAATGGAGCAGATAAGAAAACATCTGCACATGCAATCGAAAAA
This sequence comes from uncultured Clostridium sp., assembly GCA_947364715.1. Taxonomy (GTDB): domain Bacteria; phylum Bacillota; class Clostridia; order TANB77; family CAG-508; genus CAG-269. The sequence goes on along the minus strand of CANAUI010000071.1, from coordinate 5,192 downwards.
GATGGTGTTATTTATATACCAATTTCAGAAATGACAGAAGTATATGATATAGAAATCGGAAATATAGAAGAAACTAAAATTATTACAATGGATTCATTAGATAAAGAACAGAAAAAAGCGATTGTTACTTCTAATTTACCAATAAAATCCTCAACTAACTTTATAGCAAGAACTGTTGATAGATTAGAAAAAGGACAAGCAGTTATTGTGATTTCTTCTGATGGAAAATATTCTAAAATAAGAACAGAAAATGGGAAAATTGGATATATTAAAAACAATAAATTAGCTAATGAGTATATTGTTAGAGAAAACATGCCAAAAGAAAAGCAAATTGAAGGAAAAATAAATATGACATGGGATTATTATTCAGAAGTTGGAAATGCACCTAATAGAAAAGGAACAGAAATAGATGGTATAAATGTTGTATCACCAGCCTTCTTTTATATAGATGAAAATGGAAAATTTAGAGAAAATATAGGACAAAGTGGAAAATCATATATTGAGTGGGCACATGATAATGGATATAAAGTATGGCCAATGGTATCTAATGCAGTTGGAGCTAATGAAAGTTTAGAAATTACATCAAGAATTATGAATAGCTATCAAAATAGAAAAAATTTAATAGAAAAAATTGTTGATTCATGTATTAAATATGATTTAGATGGAATTAATATAGATTTTGAAAATATGAAGCAAAAAGATATTGATTTATATTCAAGATTTATTATAGAGCTAACACCAAGATTAAATGAAATCGGAATGGTGGTTTCAGTAGATGTAACAGCACCAGATGGTGGTGAAACTTGGTCAATGTGTTTTGACAGAAATGTTATTGGAGATGTTGCAGACTATATTATATTTATGGCATATGACCAAAATGGTGTTTCTAGTACAACATCAGGAACAACAGCAGGATATAATTGGATTGAATTAAATTTGGTGAAATTTTTACAAACAGAAGAAATTGATTCAGATAAGCTTATTTTAGGAATTCCATTTTATACTAGAATTTGGACAGAAAATGATAATGGGAAAGTTATAAAAAATCCAACAGTGAGTATGAATGATATTGAAAATATTTTACCAAATAATGTTCAAAAAAAATGGGATGACAAATTAAAACAATATTATGTAGAATATAAAGATGGTTATAATACAAAAAAAATGTGGATAGAAGATATAGAATCATTAAAAGCAAAAGTTTCATTAGTTAATAAAAATAATTTAGCAGGGGTTGCTTCTTGGCAAAAAGGAATGGAAACAGATGATGTATGGGCAATGTTAAAAGAAGAATTAGATTAGATTTTATAAATAATAGGTGTTTAATACCTTGACAACACTAATTTCGATGATATAATACTAATAAATAGACACTTTGGAGGGATTTTGACAAATGCAAAAGGAAAATGTATTTTTTTCTGTGGATGAATTTAGTAAAATGACTGATGAACAAATTATAACAGAAGTACAAAATGGAGATAAGCAAGCTTTAACATATTTGATGAATAAGTACAAAGAATTGGTAAATATAAAAGTTAGTAAATATTTTATGATTGGAGCAGAAAGAGATGATATTGTTCAAGAAGGTTTGATAGGGCTATTTAAAGCTATTAAAATGTTTAAAAAAGATAAAAATAATAGTTTTAAATCATTTGCAAATATGTGTATTGAAAGACAATTAATTACAGCCATAAAATCTTCTACAAGACAAAAACATATGCCATTAAACTCTTATTTATCATTAAATACTTCTGCATATGATAATGAAGAAGAAAATGGAATAGAATTAATTAATACATTAGATAATAAAATGGTAGAAGACCCATTAGAAACAGTAATGAAAAAAGAATATTTAAAACAAATTGAAAATTCAATAGAAAAATCTTTAAGTACATTTGAAAAACAAGTTTTAAATGGGTATGTAAAAGGATATAGCTATATAACAATTGCAAAACAGCTAGATTCACCTGTGAAATCAGTAGATAATGCAATACAAAGAATTCGAAAAAAAGCGATTAAAAATATGTTAAATGAGATTTAAAAAAAGGAAAAATGAGTTTATACTCAATTTTCCTTTATGGGGCTTCTAACGGGAATTGAACCCGTGACCTCAGCCTTACCAAGGCTGCACTCTACCTACTGAGCTATAGAAGCAAAAAAGTTTTTAACAAAACTCATTATACAATAGAAAAAAAGAAAAGTAAATATTTATATTGACTTTTTTGGGAAAAAGTAATAAAATAAACAATATAAAATAAAAACAAGTAAGAGAAAAAGTAAAATAAAGGTTATCTACAGAGAGGATTGACTATTAGCTGAAAGTCATTCTAGAAAAACATATTTGAAAAACTACCTCTTTAAGTTTTTGGTGAATAAGCCAAACGTGTAAGATATGTTATAATCTTTTAATTAAGTGAAAAATAGGATGGAACCGTGTAAAATAAGCACTCCTATGGATAAAAATCCATGGGAGTGTTATGTTATGTATGGAAATGTTTGTTTAATGTATGATGAGTTTAAATGTATAGGAAGAAGAAAAGCCGAAGAAGCTATATTAGATAACCTAGAAAAAAGGATTTGTTCAAAATTATTGCTCCAAAATCCAAGAACAATAGATGATATTACAAATACAATTGAAAAAATACTAATTGGTCCTGATTGGACATTAAGAGTTAGGGCAAATGACGATATATATACAACTTCATTTGTAGGACAAATTGAAGACTTTATCAATAATTGTAATCATTTTGGAGTAAAAGAAGATGGAAATATATTAATAAAAGCACCATTAAAAGCAAGAAATCAAACAGGAGAGGGAAAGGTACATGAGATACATTATAATTTGACAGAAAAAGGGATAGAAAAAGTAAGAATATATGATTTTCAGAAAGATGGTACAGATAGAATATTTGGAAGTGTTAAAAATATATATGATGAAAATGGAATTGAGATTGAAAGAGAAACAGAAATATTAAAAAGAGATGAGGAATCTTCAAAAACAGAATTTATATGCAGAAAAAGGTTAGAAGGTTATCCACATATTATTGAAGAAAGTACATCTTCTCGAAATATAAAAGGTAGAGAGAAGGTGGAATTCTTTAATATTGGACAAAGTAGAAATATAATGGACTTATATAAAGGTGAAGAAAAACCGATAGAAGAAAAACAGGTAGAAAAATTAACAGAAAAAGAAATAAAAGAAATAATTGAAAGAAATCAAAGCAGACCTAATTATATAAATGGAATAAAGACCTTATTAGGAATGTCAAAAGAAGAGGTTAGATAAGTAAAAGGAGGAAATATTATGTTAAAAATCACATTAAAGGATAATTCACATATAGAGGTGGAAAAAGGAACAACAATTTTAGAATTAGCAAAAAAAATTAGTGAAGGATTAGCAAGAAATGCAACTTGTGGAGAAGTGAATGGAGAGGTAAAAGACCTAAGATATGAGTTACAAGAAGATTGTAATTTAGTAATTCATACATTTCAGGAAGAAGATTTAGAAGGAAAAAAAGCATATTGGCATACAACATCACATATTATGGCACAGGCTGTAAAAAGACTATTTCCAGATGTGAAATTTGCAATTGGTCCAAGTATTGATAATGGATTCTATTATGATTTTGATGTGGAAATACCATTTACAGATGAGGATAAAGTGAAAATTGAAGAAGAAATGAAAAAAATTATAAAAGAAGATTTAGAAATTGAAAGATTTTCATTATCAAAAAAAGAAGCTTTAGAATTAATGAAAGAGCAACCATATAAAATTGAATTGATAGAAGAATTACCAGAAGGAGAAGAAATTAGCTTTTATAAACAAGGTGATTTTACAGATTTATGTGCTGGGCCACATTTACTTAGCACAGGAAAAGTAAAAGCAGTAAAAATTCTTTCATCTTCAGGAGCTTATTGGAGAGGAAGCGAAAAAAACAAAATGCTTCAAAGAATTTATGCAATTTCTTTCCCAAAAGCTAGTCAATTACAAGAATATTTAGATTTCTTAGAAGAAGCAAAACAAAGAGACCATAGAAAAATTGGAAAAGATTTAGAAATTTTTATGACACATAAATTAGTTGGGTCAGGACTTCCAATGTATTTACCAAATGGAGCAACAATTAGAAGAATACTAGAAAGATATATTCAAGATAAAGAAATTAAATTAGGATATGCACATGTATATACACCATCACTTGCAAATGTAGATTTATATAAAACAAGTGGACATTGGGAACATTATAAAGATGATATGTTTCCAGCTATGAAAATGGATAATGAGGAAATGGTATTAAGACCAATGAATTGTCCTCACCATATGTTAATATATAAAAACAAAATGCATTCATATAGAGATTTACCAATTCGTATAGGGGAATTAGCACATGATTTTCGTTATGAATCAAGTGGTAGTGTTTGTGGATTAGAAAGAGTTCGTCAAATGTGTCAAAATGATGCACATTTATTTGTAAGACCAGAACAAATAAAAGAAGAAGTAGGAAAAGTTTTAACTTTAATAAAAGAAGTATATCAAAAAGATTTTGGTTTTCCAGCATCTGCTTTTAAATATAGATTATCATTAAGAGATAAAGCAAATAAAGAAAAATATATTGATAATGATGAAATGTGGGAGACAGCAGAAAGTCAATTGAGAGAAATTTTAAAAGAATTAAATATTGATTTTTATGAGGCAGAAGGAGAAGCAGCTTTTTATGGTCCTAAAATTGATATTCAAATTAAAACAGCTTTAAATCATGATGTAACAATTCCAACTTGTCAATTAGACTTTGCACTTCCAGAAAGATTTGAATTAGAATATATAGGGGAAGACGGAAGACAACATAGACCAGTTGTTATCCATAGAGCTATTTTAGGCTCTTCAGATAGATTTATTTCTTTCCTATTAGAAGAAACAAAAGGAAATTTACCTATATGGGTAGCACCTGTACAAGTAAAAATTTTACCAATTACAGATAATCAATATGAATATGCATATAAAGTTAAAGAGATTTTACAATCAAAAAATATTCGTGTAGAAGTAGATGATAGAAATGAGAAAATAGGATATAAAATTCGTGAAGCACAATTGCAAAAAATTCCATATATGCTTATTGTTGGTGAAAAAGAAGTAGAAGGAAATACTGTATCTATTCGTTCAAGAGAAGAGGGAGATATTGGAGCAAAATCAATAG
>CANAUI010000070.1 GCA_947364715.1 uncultured Clostridium sp. | reverse complement strand
TAAATTGGTAATTTTTATTTTCCCTTTTTTGGTAATTTTGGTATTGACTTTTATATACCATATCGAATGGTACACATTAGACAAAAGTCAATAAAAATTTGTTTATTTTTATTGAAAAAAGGGAAGAAAATTGATATGATTTGGGCATATTAATAAATTTATATAAAGGAAAGTGATGCCTAAATGGATAATAATAAATTAGAAACAATTTCAAATCTTTTTGAAGGAAAAGAAATAAGAAGCATCTGGGATTCAGAGAAAGAGGACTATTATTTTAGTGTGATTGATGTTGTAAATGCATTAACTGAAAGTAAAAATCCTAGAAAATATTGGTCTGTATTAAAAATACGTTTGAAAAAAGAAGGCTCTGAGTTGACTACAAATTGTAGTCAACTGAAATTGAAATCAGGAGATGGAAAATATTATAATCAAGATGTACTAGATACAAAAGGTATTTTAAGACTTATTGAATCTATACCAAGTCAAAAAGCAGAACCTTTTAAACTATGGCTTGCTCAAATGGGAAAAGAGAGAATTGATGAAATATTTGACCCAGAGCTTGCAGTTAATCGTGCAGTAGACTATTATAGAACTAAAGGATATGATGATAAATGGATTAAAGCAAGATTAACAGGAGTTGTAGATAGACGTAAATTGACTGATGTATGGAAAGAAAATGGTATAACAAAAGATTATGAATATGGAATACTCACAAATGAAATATACCAAGAATGGTCTGGAATGAAAGCCTCTCAGTATAAAGAATATAAAGGTATTAGAAAAGAGTCATTAAGAGATAATATGACAGATATAGAAGTTGCCTTAACAGATTTAGGAGAAATTGCAACAAGAGAACTTGCACAAGAACATAAACCTTATGGATTAAAAGAAAATATAAAAATAGCTAAAATGGGTGGAAATGTTGCAAAAGTAGCTAGAGATAATTTAGAAGAAAAATTGGGAAAAACGGTCATTACTAAAAATAATGCACTGAACTATAAATATTTAGATGATAACAAATTAGACAAACCAAAAAAAATGAAAAGTGCAAATAAGAAGAATTTGAAAGAAAAGAATAATATGGAGGAAAGCAATGAATAAACCTATCATTGGAATTGTATCCAAACACTATGCTACATATAAATCAAATAAAATAGATACTTTTGTAAGAGATGAAATAAAACAAGCTATATTTGATAATGGTGGTATAGCAATTGGAATTTTACCTACTGAATCAAGCATTAATTATTGTGGAGATGAATGGAAAGATAATTTATCAATAGAAGAAAAAGAAAATTTGATTGCACAAATTAAATTGTGTAATGGAATTATATTACAAGGTGGTCTTGAAACGGATAATTATGAAAGTATAGTCTCAAAATATTGTTATGATAATGATATACCTATATTAGGAATATGTGCAGGTCAAAATAATATTGCTAGAGCCCTTGGAGGAACTACCTATAAAATATCTAACCCTGATAAGCATGATAAGTCCTTTGATGAATATGTGCATAATATAAAAGTTGATAAAAATTCAAAATTTTATAGCATAGTAAAAGCAACTGAAATAATGGTAAATTCTAGACATAGAAGAACAATAAAAGATTGCCCAAGTCTTGATAAAGCAGCATTTTGTGAAGATGGTTACCCTGACGTTATTGAATCTAAAAATAAAAAATTCTATATTGGTGTTAGATTTCATCCAGAAAGCTTATATACAAAAGATGAAAAAATGAATAGAATTTTTGAAGAATTTATAAATGCTTGCAAATATTAGAAAAAATAAGAAAAGTAGTGAAAGGAAAGTATAATATATGGAAAAAGAAATATTAGAATTTTACAAGAAAACAAGTTATTTTACAGATTTAGGATATTATAAGGATTTTGCAAAAAACTTGCCAGATGATATTGAACAATTGTGTATATTACAAAGGATGCAAATCATTCATCCAGTGGCTTTTAGAGATAAAGAAATCAGAAATAAAAAAGATTGTTTTTGGGGAGATATGACTAAAGTTCCAATTACTAGATTAGAATATGAAGATGACATTTTCCCAACAGCACAAAGTGTAATATCTGAATTATTAAGAAAAAATCCTAACTATACTACAAAAAGAGAAGCAAAAGACAAAGTTCATGTTACATGTAGAAGTCAAGCTATATTATTAGCAAGTATATTGAAAGCTAAAGGAATATCTGCTAGAGCTAGAAGTGGATTTGCTGAATATATACATTATGACGGAATATGTTATGACCACTGGATTACAGAATATTTTGATGAAAAAGAAAATAGATGGAGGTTAGTAGATGCAGATGAGCATTGTCCAGACCATGAAATGGGATTTGATTTGAATGATATTCCTTATGATAAATTTTTATTTGGTGCAAATGCTTATTTAGGTATAAGACAGAATAAATATAAACCTGAAACTATTTTATATTCCTCTAATCCACCAACCCTAGGACTAAAAGCCTCAATAAGGGGATTGTTTTACGATTTCCATTCATTAATGAATGATGAAATTATATTCTTACATATGCCTAAATATATACGAGACAAGAATTTTGAGTTGTCTGAAGAAGAATATAAAGAATTAGATAATTTAGCAGGCTTAATGCTAAATCCTAATGAAAATTTTATCAAATTACAAGAAATTTGGAACAATACTTCTAAATTTAGAATTATGTCAGGAGCATTAAATTAATTTGAAAAATGATAAATCAGTAATGTAATCCTACAACTTTAATTAGAAGAGAATGACTGAATCTGATTATGTAGATGAATTGATGAAAATATATGAAACAATCGATAATAGGAGAAAGTATTAATATTGGAAATGATGTATTAGTAAGAACAAATGGTATGCATTCAGAACAGGTAAAACAACATATAGAAAAAGTTTTAGAAAAATGCCCAGGAACAATTTATGGGCAAATGAATCAGTTATTTGCAAGGACAAAATATGGAGATTTTGATTATAGTAGAAAAGATTTTTAATTATTCCTCTTGTAACGAAAAATCTTTATTAAAATTTAATACTTGACTAAACTAAAAAAAAATGATATAAATTATTAAGTGAATTTTAAGGCCCCTTGGTCAAGCGGTTAAGACGCCACCCTCTCAAGGTGGAATCATGGGTTCGATTCCCGTAGGGGTCACCAAAACGTTCCAAAAGCGAACTTTACGTTTGTAGAACAGTTTAGTTCACCAAACAATAACTAAAAATTAAAAGGGAGTAGCTTTTAATTACTAATCAACAGTCGCGATATGAAAATATCTGGTTAGTAAGACTAAAACAGTTAAGCGAGACTTTTAAAAGGAATTACTGAAAAATATCCTTTTAAAAGTCTTTTTATATTATAGGAAGTTCAGAGAACTTTCCTATAATATAAATACTTTCCACAGAAAATTGCTTTTCAATTAAGCAAAATTTATTGTTATAAATAATTCAAAAAATGTAAAAAATATAGTTATTGGAAAAAAGAAAGAAGGAGTTGGTTTATATTGCAAAACAAAAAATGGTTTAACAAAGAAATCAAGGAAGTGGAAAAAGAATTACAAACAAATCAAGAAAAAGGATTAAGAGAAGAAGAGGTTAAAAATAGGAGAGAAAAATATGGTTTAAATCAATTAAAAGAAAAGAAAAAGAAATCTTTATTTATGAAATTTATAGACCAATTTAAGGATTTTTCTATTATCATCTTAATTATTGCAGCTATTGTATCAGGAGTTGTTGGAGTTGCTGAAGGAGAAGGTATAGCAGATACAATTATTATATTAATTGTTGTTATTTTAAATGCAGTAATTGGAGTAATACAAGAATCAAAAGCAGAAAAATCACTAGAAGCATTGCAAAAATTAACAGACCATGCATCTAAAGTAATAAGAGATGGAAATGTAATAGTTATTCCTGCAAAAGAATTAGTACCAGGAGATATTGTTGTATTAGATACAGGAGATTATATTCCAGCAGATTTAAGAATTATAGAAGCAGTTAATTTAAAAATACAAGAATCTTCTTTAACTGGAGAATCTGTACCAGTTGATAAATCAATAGAAAAAATTGAAGGAGAAGAAATAGGAATTGGTGATAGAAGCAATATGCTGTTTTCATCTAGTTTAGTAACTTATGGTAGAGGAAAAGGAATTGTTGTAGAAACAGGAATGACAACAGAAGTTGGAAAGATTGCAGAAATGATAAATGAAACAGAAGAACAAATAACACCATTACAGCAAAAGTTGAATAAATTAGGTAAAACATTGGGAATTACAGCAATAATTATTTGTATAGTTATTTTTATAATAGGTTTAATGCAACAAAAAGAGCCAATGCACATGTTTATGACAGCAGTATCATTAGCAGTAGCAGCTATTCCAGAAGGATTAGTAGCTGTATCAACTATTGTATTAGCAATAGGTGTTCAAAAAATGGTTAAGAAAAATGCTATTGTTAAAAAATTGCCAGCAGTTGAGACATTAGGAAGTGCAACAGTTATTTGTTCAGATAAAACAGGAACTTTAACACAAAATAAAATGACAGTAGAAAAAATATTTTTAAATGGTGAAATAAAAGATTTAGAAGAGATAGATAGTAAACATGTATCAGAAGATATAACTAAATTGATATATGCTAATATGTTATGTAATGATACTAAAATTGCAAAAGATGGAACATTAACAGGAGACCCAACAGAAACAGCATTGGTAGATATGGCATTTAAACTAAATTTTGACCCAACAATTTATGATAGAATGACACGTATTACAGAAGTACCATTTGATTCAGATAGAAAATTAATGACAACTGTAAATAAAGTCAATCAAAAATATATTGTCTATACAAAAGGTGGTGTAGATGAATTATTAAGGATTTGTAAAGGATATTTATTAAATAATGAGATAAAACAAGATTTAGAAAATTATGCAGTAACAATTAGACAAAAAAATGAAGAAATGGCAAAAGAAGCTTTAAGAGTTTTGGCATGTGCATACAAAGAATTTGATTATGAGCCAAAGAAAGAAGAATTAGAAAATATAGAAAGTGATTTAATATTTGTTGGAATGGTTGGAATGATAGATCCACCAAGAGAGGAAGCTAAAAAAGCAGTAGATAAGTGTAAAACGGCAGGTATTAAGACAGTTATGATTACAGGAGACCATAAAATTACAGCAACAGCAATTGCAAAAAAATTAGGAATATTAGAAAATGAAGATGAAGCAATTACAGGGTTAGAATTAGAAAAAATGACTGATGAAGAATTACAAGAAAATGTAAGACATTATTCTGTATATGCAAGGGTATCTCCAGAGCATAAAGTAAGGATTGTAAAAGCATGGCAAAATAATGGAGAAATTGTAGCAATGACAGGTGATGGGGTAAATGATAGCCCAGCATTAAAAACATCAGATATTGGTTGTGCAATGGGAGTTGTTGGTACAGATGTTGCAAAAGAAGCAGCAGATGTTATTTTAACAGATGATAATTTTGCAACTATTGTATCAGCAGTAGAAGAAGGTAGAAGAATTTATGACAATATATTAAAAGTTATTCAATTTTTATTATCAAGTAATATAGGAGAAGTTGTTGTATTATTTTTAGCAACATTATTTACACCACTATTTGCAAAATGGTTTGGAATAACAGATATTACACATTTAGAAATTCTATTACCAATTCATATATTATGGATAAATTTAGTAACAGATTCACTACCAGCATTAGCACTAGCATTTGACCCAGCAAATAAAGATATTATGAATAGAAAGCCAACAAAACCAGGAAAAGGCATATTTACAAAAGGGATGACATGGAGAATTGTATATCAAGGTGTTATGATAGGTCTATTAACACTTATAGCATTTATGATAGGACTTGCAACAACTACAGAACCAATTAATGGATTAACATTAGATGAATCAAAAATAGAGATTGGTCAAACAATGGCATTTGTTACATTAGCTTTTTCAGAATTAGTCCATGTGTTTAATATTAGAAATAACAAAAAATCTATTTTTAAAACAAAAGTATTTAATAATAGTAAATTAATATTAGCAGTAATAGGTTCAGCATTATTAATGGGAGTTATTTTAGCAGTACCAGTATTAAGACAAATTTTTAGTATACCAATATTACCAACAGAAAATATTTTAGAATTAATTGGAATAGTAATAGCACCATTAGTTATTGTAGAATTGTTTAAATTATTTAAAATTAATAGTTTTAAAGATGAATAAAAAAGGTAAACTTGAAGTTGTATAAAGTCTCCTATGAAAAACAAAAAAGAAGAT
>CANAUI010000069.1 GCA_947364715.1 uncultured Clostridium sp. | reverse complement strand
TGCCATTTTTCTGCTATTTTGGTTTTATTTTCTTTATAATTTCTTTCAAACTATACCTCTTTCTAAAAAATAATTATCCTTCTTTTGAAAATAAAATTTTATTATTTTTGCTTTGCAATTTTCTGTGGAAAGTATTTATATTATAAGAAGTTCGGAAAACTTTCCCATAATATAAAAAAAGATTAAAAAATTCCCCATCAAAATTGGTTTTTTTTTAATCTACTATTATTCTAACATGTTTTTTTATAAAATACAAGATGTTTTTTCTAATTTACTTTCAGCAAATTCAATACCATTTGTTCACAAGAAATATTACTTTTATAATAACAAAAGGAGCATGCTTAAAATTCTATAACCTTTTAGAACACTTACAAGCTCCTTATTTGTCGTACTTTTCATACGACTCTTTTATAATACAAAATAAATCTTACTCTTTAACTTCTTCTGATTTTGTTTCTGCTAAATCTTTCATTGTCAAATTAATTCTACCTTGTTCATCAATCTCTGTAACCCTTACAGTTACTTTATCTCCTACATGTAATACATCTTCTACATTTTTAATTCTATCTTTAGAAATCTTAGAAATATGTAATAATCCTTCTTTTCCTCCACATCCCAAATCTATAAATGCTCCAAAATTCATAATTCTAACAACTTCTCCATAATAGATTCCATCAACTTCTACTTCTCTTACAATATCTTCTATCATTTCTAATGCTTGTTCTGCTTTTTTACTATCATTTGAATAAATAAATACTTGTCCATCTTCTTCAATATCGATTTTTACACCAGTTTCTTCAATAATTTTATTAATTGTTTTTCCACCAGTTCCAATAACATCTTTAATTTTATCTACTTTAATTTGTGTACTAACAATTCTTGGTGCATATGGTGAAATATCTGATTTTGGTTTATCTAATACTGGAAGCATAACATTTTCTAATATATGTTTTCTAGCAATTCTTGTTTTTTCGAATGCTTCTTTAATAATATCATAAGATAATCCATCTACTTTGATATCTACTTGAATAGCTGTAATTCCTTTTTCTGTTCCTCCTACTTTAAAGTCCATATCTCCAAAGAAATCCTCAAGTCCTTGAATATCAACTAACATTACATAATCATTTTCATCCTCTGGATTTGTAACCAATCCTGTTGAAATACCTGCAACTGGTCTTTTAATTGGTACACCTGCATCCATTAATGATAATGTACTACCACATATACTTGCTTGTGATGTAGAACCATTTGAAGATAATACCTCAGATACAACTCTTATAGCATATGGAAATTCTTCTTTTGATGGAATTACTGGAACTAATGCTTTTTCTGCTAAAGCTCCATGACCAATTTCTCTTCTTCCTGGTCCTCTTGATGTTCTTGCCTCACCAACACTATATGCAGGGAAATTATAATGATGCATATATCTTTTTGATTCTTCTGTATCAATTCCATCTAATACTTGTTCTTCACTAATCATTCCTAATGTTGCAACAGATAATACTTGTGTTTGTCCTCTTGTAAATAAAGCACTTCCATGTGTACGAGGTAGTAATCCTACTTCACATGATAATGTTCTAATCTCATCTAATGTTCTTCCATCTACTCTTTTATGTTCATCAAAAATCAAATGTCTTACACATTTCTTTTCTAATTTGTAAATAGCTTCTCCTATATCTCTCTTATGCTCTTCTGCTAGTTCTTGTCCATATTTTTCTTCATAACTATTTGCTATTTTTTCTGTTAATTTTGAAATATTATTATCTCTTGTTTCTTTATCTACCTCTTGAACAGCTGTTAACATATCTTCTTTGAAATTTGTTTCTACAAAATTGTAAACTTCTTCTGGTATTTCAAATGACTTATATTCAAATTTTGGCTTTCCAATTTCTTTTTTCATTTTTTCAATAAATTTACATATTTTTTTAATTTCTTTATGTCCTTCTTTAATTGCTTTTAACATTATATCATCTGGAATTTCATTTGCTCCTGCTTCAATCATAGCAATTTTCTTTTCTGTTCCTGCAACAGTTAATGTTAAATCACTTTTTTCTCTTTGCTCTTCTGTTGGATTGATTATAATCTTTCCATCCACTAATCCAACATTTACCGCTCCTGTTGGTCCACCAAATGGAATGTCTGATATTGATAATGCTACTGAAGCACCAATCATTGCTGCAACTTCTGGTGAATTATCTTGGTCAACACATAATACAGTTGCTACAACAACTACATCATTTCTAAAATCTTTTGGAAATAAAGGTCTTAATGGTCTATCGATTGCTCTTGATGTTAAAATTGCCTTGTCACTTGGTTTTCCTTCTCTTTTAATAAAACTTCCTGGAATTTTTCCTACAGAATATAATTTTTCTTCATAATCTACTGAAAGTGGAAAAAAGTCTATTCCATCTTTTGGCTCTTTAGAAGCTGTAACATTTACTATAACAACAGTTTCTCCATATCTAACTAATACACTTCCATTTGCTAATCCTGCCATTTTACCTGTTTCAAAAACAAGTTTTCTTCCTGCTAATTCTGTTTCATATGTTTTAAACATAAAAAATCCTCCTAAATTAAATAAATTTGCACCATTTAAACTTTAGCAAACTTAATTTAGATGGTAACCTCTATGATGTGCTAATAATAGTTTTGATTTAATTATTAAATTTTCTTTTAACACATTATACAAGCTACTTACCTAATCTCAAATTTACTAAAATTTTTTTTTAAGCCCGATTATACACCGGGCTTTTATTTTTTCGTATATAATTAGGTTAAACTTTAATACATATTTTAATTATTTTCTTATTCCTAATTTTTCAACGATAGTTCTATATCTATTGATATCTTTTTTAGCTACATAATTTAATAAGTTTCTTCTTTTTCCAACCATTTTTAGAAGACCTCTTCTTGAATGGTTATCTTTTTTGTGAACTTTTAAGTGTTCTGTTAATTCATTAATTCTTTCTGTTAAAAGAGCTATTTGTACTTCTGGTGAACCAGTATCATTTTCTTCTCTTTTATATATATTAATGATTTCTTGTTTTCTTTCCTTTGTCATCATTTACACCTCCTATTTTTGTTTTCTCCTTTAACTGAACTTACGATTTGGTGCTTTTCTATAAGCTAAGTAAAAGGTATGATTTTTTTAACATATCTATTCTACTACATATTTCTAATTTTTTCAAGTATTATTTTTTACTATTTTACATTTAATCTTCAAATTTCCATTTTATTATAACTTTAAATAAGTCACCATCTATATCTATTTTAAATTTTCCACCTTGTAATTCTGTTAAGCTTTCTGCTATAGAGAGACCTAATCCACTTCCTTCTGTATATCTAGATTTATCTCCTCGTACAAATCTTTGCATTAATTCTTCTGCACTAATATTTAATTTATCTTTTGATATATTTTTAAATTCTAAATACACATCTTTTTGTTTTTCCAGTTTTATATATACCCTAGAACCTTCTAATGCATATTTTGAAATATTACTAAATACATTTTCTATTACTCTATATAGATATCGATTATCTGCTTTAATTAATACATTTTCATTTGGTAAATCCATTTCGATTTTTAAATTTTTCTTTTCCAACTTATCTTCAAATTCGCCAATAGTTTGATTTAATAATTCTTTTAGATTAATCATTTCTATATTTAATTTTACATTTCCAGAAGATACTTTAGATGCCTCAACTAAATCTTCTATTAACTTTTTTAGTCTTTGTGATTTTTTGTCTAAAACTGCAATATATTGCTCAATTTGTGCATTATTGATATCTTCTTTTTTCAATAAATCTACATAGTTTATAATTGAAGTTAGTGGTGTTTTTATATCATGTGACACATTTGTAATTAATTCAGTTTTCAATCTTTCTGATTTTAAACTTTGTTCAATTGCATTAGTAAATCCTCCTGCAATATCATTAATATATTTGGCCATAATTTTTAATGTACCTTTTAATTCTTCCTCATTTAGTTTTACATTTGAGTTTCCCTCATATATGTTCTTTAATGCTTCATTAATTTTTTGTACTTTTTTATTATATTGCAATAGTTTATAATATGCCCATATCCAAAAAGAAATTAATATAAGTACTCCTATTCCACTCCATATTAAAGATGATAATATAATACTAATAACCACAAATCCCCAATAAATAATAGTAATTTTTCGATTTGTATTTTCTCTATCAGTTACTTTTGTAAAAATTTTTTCAATAGTAACTTTTAACCATCTGCAAATTTTGTAAATTAAAAATGAATGTATAAATTGTTTTGCTTTTAATCTTCGAATTGTTGTACTAACCCATACAGCCAAACATGCATATCCCATAAAATAACATATTAAAAATACAGACATCCAAATTTTTTGAGGTATGTTAGATTCTATACTTACTACTGCAAAACTCATTATCATACCAATAGCAATCATTATTACAATTGATATAATTTCATAAGAAATTTTATCAATACTATTTAATTGAATACCTTGTTTTCCTTTTTCATGACCTGTTGCCCAAATTAAATATACTATCATGACAATAATTGAAATTACTGATAATGGTATTAAATATGTTGGTAAGTTTTCATGTCCTTTAAACATATTATATATTGTTTGCTCAACATATAAAGAATTTGAATAGTTTAAATTGTTTGGACTAATATTAGAATATACATCATATCCTTCAAAATTATCTATTGAATATCTAGATGAAGTAATATATTTTGTACTATCTTTACTAATGCTATTAATATTAGTTTCTATATTTCCCTCTTGATAGCTCCAATTCTTCTTTTCTGCCTTTAATTTATTAATTTCTTTAAGATAATTGTTTGAACGTATATTAGTAAACATATTACCTGTTTCTTTGTCTATAATAATATAGCTTATGTAATTACTAATTCTAGTACTATTATAATTAATAATTTCATAATATACAGGATATTCATAACTTTCATCTTCTATTTCATGATAATTATCATAATCATTATTATTTTCTGTATCATATGATATTTTTGTATTTTCTTCTATTAAATATGATTCTAAATTTGATTCTGATACTTCTGTACTATTTATATTTTTTTCTCTTTCTTTTATTTGCTTTTTATCTATATTAATATTGTTAATATTATTGATTAATGTTAATAAATATTCCCTTCCAAATTCCTCTGTTTCAATATATTCTTCTGGTCCTTTAAATTCTCCATATTGATATGTAATAGCTACATCTATAATACTAATACCTAAAACAAAAATCATAATTGGAATACTTATATAACATAAAAATTTTAATAATATTGATTCTTTTATATTTTGCACTTAATCACCTTCTTCTTTATATTTCATTTTATATCTTCTACTTTATAACCAATCCCCCAAATAACTTTTAAATATTTAGGTTCTTTAGGATTGATTTCTATTTTTTCTCTTATGTGTCTAATATGTACAGCTATAATATTTTCAGCCCCATAACTTTCTTCATTCCAAACACTTTCATAAATTTGTTCAATAGAATATACTTTTCCTTTATTCTCTAATAAAAATTTTAATATGTTATATTCTGTTGCTGTTAACTTTATTTCTTTTCCTTCTACCATGACCTGTTTTGTTTCATCATTTATTTCCAAATCGCCTGTTTTTAATAATTTTTCTGTTTGACCTTCATTTTTTGCATTTGCATGTGCAAAATCCACATATCTTCTAATATTTGATTTTACTCTTGCAATTAATTCTAGTGGATTAAATGGTTTTGTAACATAATCATCTGCTCCTGTATTTAATCCTGAAATCTTATCATAATCTTCTGATTTTGCAGATAACATAATAACTGGAATTGTTTTATCTTTTCTAATTTCTTGTAAAGTTTCAATTCCATCTTTATTTGGCATCATAATATCTAATATAATCAAATGAATTTCATTTTCTTTTAATTTTTCTAATGCTTCTTCTCCATCATATGCCTTTATAATATTATATCCTTCTTGTGATAAATAAATTTCAATAGCATTTACGATTTCTTTGTCATCATCAACTACTAATATGTTATACATAATTTTTCCTCCTTGTAAATTAGCTAGCTATAATATACCATATTTTTATTAATAATAAATAGAATATTTATTAATTTTTTATTAAGGAAAGTTATTTTGTTACAATTCCCAATACATTACACCAAATTTTTAGGGATTTTGAGAATATCCTCAAAATCCCTTTTTATGTTATATTAAAAATCTTCTTTTTTGTTTTTCATAGGAGACTTTATACAACTTCAAGTTTACCTTTTT
>CANAUI010000068.1 GCA_947364715.1 uncultured Clostridium sp. | reverse complement strand
AAGAACCGTGGATGTACACATCAGGAGGCTTCGTGAAAAAATAGAATCGAATCCATACTTTGTATTTTCGTAGGGGCGAGAATAGCCCCTGCAATACCTATGCTTTAGTATAGGTATTGTTCTGCAGAATAAAAAAATATACATACCGTTTTGGTATGTTTTTTTATTTCTGCAGGAGGGGGTCAAGGGGATCACCCTTGCAAGTTTACCAATAATTTTTTCGTTAGAAAAATATTTTGGTATAACTTGCTACACCAAAAATTTTGTGTTATAATATAGTTGGTCGCTGGAGGTGGTAAAATGAATTGTGAAAAGTTTACAAGAAATCAGTCTGGTAATATATTGGTGCATTGTGATAGAAGTGATCCAAATAGGACTTATAAAAATCAAGAAATTGACCATTCAAAAACTTACTTAAATTATAATCTTGCACCAGAACATAAAGGAATGACTGACTATGAATTTATGAAAAAGAGATGTGAAGAATTTAAAATACTAAAAAGAAAAGATGTTAATTGGCTCGTTTCTTGGGTTATTACTATGCCTGCAGATTACACAGGGAATAAAGCATTGTTTTTTAGAGAAGCATATAACTTTATGGAGAATAGATATGGAAAAGACAATGTTGTTTCTGCTTATGTACATTTGGACGAAACAAGTCCACATATGCACTTTTGCTTTGTTTCTGTTATTTTTGATAAAAAGAAACAAGAATATAAAGTAAACGCAAAACAATGTATAAATAAGGTGGAATTAAAGCAAATACACCCTGAAATGCAAGAATATTTAGAAAACAAACTGCAGACAAAAGTTAACATTTTAAATGGAGCAACTGCAGAAGGAAATAAAACTATTGACCAATTAAAAAAAGAAGAAAAAATAAAGCAAAAAGTTATATCAGAGCTAATAAAGAATCCAACTGAAGAAATAAAAAAATTAGTAATTGAACAAATACTTGAAGAACAAAAAGAAAATATTATAGAAGAAGAAATAGAAAATGTAAAAGAAGAATTAAAGAAAGATCCTAACTTTATACAAATATGTCAAAATAGAGCAATGTCTGAAAATGAAGAATTAGAAGAACTTGAAATGCAAATAGAAAACTTAAATGGAAAAAAGGATTATATCGAAGAAAGTATTGCAGAACTTGAAATACAACACAAAAAACAAAGAAAAGCACTTGCTGAAGAATATGAAAGAGAAAAACAAAAGTATAATGCTAAAATAATAGAAATGCAAAATACTACAATTGAACAAGAAAAAGAAAAACCTTCTTTTTGGAATAAAATAGCAGATAAGATATTTAATTTCAAACTAGTTGCTACTGTTAGTTTTGTAATGTATCAATTATCAAATAATGTTTCTGTAGATAGAATTTTAAAAAATGTAAAGAAATTTAGAAAAAACTATGATCGTTATGTAGATAATCCAGAACTAGTACAAAGAGAACTAAAAACAATGGAATATATGGATATAAGTCTTGAAAAAATAGAAAATAGTGAGCAAAAAGATATAGAAAAAAAAGAAATAGATTATGAGCCAGAACTATGATAAACACAGCAAAATTTGAAAATTTATTTAAAAAATAGTATAATATCAGTAAGTAGATAAAATCTACAATAGAAAATGTGGGTTCTAAAAATATGAAAGAGAGGTTCTTTATATGAAAAAATTTCGGAAAAGACTTTTAGAGATGAAAGAGGGTTTTTTAGATGCAAAGTTTGAAAAAGCACGAGATTCCTTTATATTTGCCAATATCGTTTTTATCAGTATTGTTGCAATGGCTATTACTTATGCTTCAATGATTTTCATTGTATTTAATCTAAAATACATCTCTTATATCATTGCTACTATAACACTTTTAGCATTTTTCTTTTTTCAGCTCCACCCTAAAGCTTTCATGAAAGTCATGCCTTTTAGTGCAAGAATATTATTAAATGTTTTTGGAAGGTACGGAAGAGTTGTTACTAAAGAAGATTGGAAAAATATAAAAAAGTACTGCCCTATGTTATATAAAAAGGTATGGAAAAAAGATTCTTTAGGACATTGTTACTTCTATTCTTGGGCAATTGCTTTATATTTAAAAAATGCTGAAATAATGTATTGTAGTATTGATACAAAAGACGGAGCTACTGGTCATGCAGTAATAGTTAAAAACAATTGTGTCTATGATACTAATAGACGGCAACATTACGATTTAGAGGAGTACAAAGAATTATTCGGAGTTAATATTTACAAACTTTTCTCTGAAAAAGAATATCGAGAAGAAAAATTCTTTGATAATATTAGAGAAGGTTTTGTAAATTGGTGCGCTGAAAACAATGTATACTGTGATCCTCAATAAATCTCTTACCCACAAAAAGCTAAGGAATAACCGCCTTAGCTTTTTTCGTTATTATTTTTATTCCA
This sequence comes from uncultured Clostridium sp., assembly GCA_947364715.1. GTDB lineage: Bacteria > Bacillota > Clostridia > TANB77 > CAG-508 > CAG-269. The sequence goes on along the minus strand of CANAUI010000068.1, from coordinate 4,147 downwards.
AAATTGCCACCAATGTCTTTTATTATCTTCTGCAGTTCCCAAAAGATAAGTTTGGTATTGTGCATTAGTCCTTATTCTCTCACTTTTTTCTTCTTCATATAAATTTTTAAAGTATTCAACTTGTTTCTTTTGCTCGTTTAATTGATTCTCATAACTTTGTTTCATTTCTTCAATTCTAGTTTCATAAAAGTTTTTTAAAGTTTCATTTAAACTATAAACCACATTATTTTCAGTATTTTTAGTATTTGTACTTTCATCTTCTTTCAACTCTACTTGTTTTCGTTTAACCCTATTTATTTGTCTTTCTTTTAAATAATTATAACCTTCTGCAGTTATTTCCCAATCATTAGTCGTAGTTTTTAACATATAACCTTTATCTATTAAATCTTCTTTTTGCTTATATATTGCTTGTGGTGTTATACCTAAATCATTTGCAACTTGCTTTATAAAAAACAACCTAATTCCCCCTTACATTTAGTTTAAATCAGTATAAAACAACTTCAATAAACTTTAATTATTTTATATTAAAATTAGTTTACTATACTTTATTTAAATTGTCAAATATAATATAATTTACTTGAAACAACTACACTTTAAACCAATTTTAAACCACTTTCAATATTGCACAAAATATAAATTTTTAGCAATTATCTCTAAATTTTATCAATTTTATAATTAAACTATATTTTAAACCAATTTAATAACAATACCAGAGGGAGTAAGGGAGTGAAAAAGGCAAAGTAATCCCATAGACTTAAAATTACTTTGCCTTTTAACAATACCGTCGGTCGATCGGTCGTTCATTGTTAGTAAAGTTCAAACATTTCAGTTTGATACAACATAGTCTAATTTAGACAACACAAGTTAATCCATGTCATAAGTTGTAAATCCTCTTTAACTTTCCACCCCAAATTCTTTATATATTGCAGGTTTTCGATTTGTATGAGTTCCTGCTGACGCACAACTTATACTACTAACATATAAGCAATACGAGGCGACTCTTTGCATGGGCTCGTCCACACCCCATAACCTTATTTTTTAGGTGTCAGTTACTTTGCATTTTCTCCACCCACTTAACTTAAATTTAAGTCATATTTAATTGTAATTGAATAAAAAAATAGAGAGTACAATTCAATGCACTCTCTAAGCAAAATTCTCTTAAATACTTTATAGTTTAGTTTAATTCGTTTAAATTCTTTTAAGTTTTTTAAAGTTTTGTATTGACATTTCTACAAAAATTGGTTAAACTATATATATCGAAGGTATGTTTTTGAAGAGTAATACCTTCAGAATATTGCCTTTCGAGTAGCGGTCGAAAGGTTTATTTTTTTATCTCTTATTCAATTGAAATTATAATATATTAAATAAAATGAAATGTCAACGATTTTTGCTGACATTTTTCTTTTCGTTTTCCACAGATATTTTATTTCCCTACAAAAAACTACATTTTAGGTTAAAAAATTTTTTTCTTATTCTTTCACTAGGACGAATATATTTTTCTGCAGCAATAAATACTCTACCGCATTGTAACAAGATTTGTATTAAAATATATTGCTATCGCTTATATGGTCTAGCTTATAAGTATGTCATTTAGGGGACACCCCTCCTTCGCTCGTACCTCGCTCACCCCCCGTTTTATTTGCAACAGGAATAAAGTTATATGCCTAATATAAAAAAATGCCTTAAAATTGATTTTCGAACGAATAAAATTGTATTTTTTATATCAGCAGAACAAATTTTAAAAAAGAATAAAAAAATAAAATTTGACATATAATAAAAAATGTATTATAATACAATTACAGATTGAAACTATAACCAGTCAATCGACACCGAATATATGAGTAACGGCATATATTCTTTTTTTTTGCAAAAAAAACAGGAGAGCTAAAATAACGGACGCTCTCCTGAACTAAATTTAATTAGTTTTTAGTGTCTTGATCTTTGTACTTTTGCAATTCTTTTTGTAATTCTTCAATTTTTTGTAATAGCAAAAATACTAAATTATAACCAGTCAAAATGTCGACACCTCCCTTCTATAAGGGATTTACCCTACAAAGTAGGGTTGGTGCTAGTATATATCAAATTCGACAATTTGTCTACTTACTGCCTTTATTATTATTTTCTTCATAATCATTTATTGCAAATTGTAATGACTGATTTACAACTTCATTTATAGATAAATCTTCTTTTCCTGCAATTGATTTAATTTTATCAAGTATAGATTCTTCAATTCTTAAAGTATATTGCACATACTTTGTACTTGTTTTCTTATGATATGCTATTCCCATTATAAAATCACCCTTTATTAGTTTAACAACTTTATAATGTATAAGATACACATATATTATACTTGTATTTGACACAAGTGTTTTATGCTTGTATAATTATAAAGAGGTGATAAATAATGTATTCAGATATAGCATTACAAGTAGCAATAAAATTTAATGAATTACCTGCAGAAAAACAAATACTAATAATGCAATCAATTCTTATAATTGCAGAAGTAATTGCATTTTTCTATATAAAGCATATAACTAAAACAAATTAAGCAAGACTAAACGGAATTGCTAATTTTATATTAGCAATGTAGTGCGGTAGCTCTAGGGTAGAAAATACTTTGTATTTTCGTAGGGGCGAGAATAGCCCCTGCAATACCTATGCTTTAGTATAGGTATTGTTCTGCAGAATAAAAAAATATACATACCGTTTTGGTATGTTTTTTTATTTCTGCAGGAGGGGGTCAAGGGGATCACCCTTGCAAGTTTACCAATAATTTTTTCGTTAGAAAAATATTTTGGTATAACTTGCTACACCAAAAATTTTGTGTTATAATATAGTTGGTCGCTGGAGGTGGTAAAATGAATTGTGAAAAGTTTACAAGAAATCAGTCTGGTAATATATTGGTGCATTGTGATAGAAGTGATCCAAATAGGACTTATAAAAATCAAGAAATTGACCATTCAAAAACTTACTTAAATTATAATCTTGCACCAGAACATAAAGGAATGACTGACTATGAATTTATGAAAAAGAGATGTGAAGAATTTAAAATACTAAAAAGAAAAGATGTTAATTGGCTCGTTTCTTGGGTTATTACTATGCCTGCAGATTACACAGGGAATAAAGCATTGTTTTTTAGAGAAGCATATAACTTTATGGAGAATAGATATGGAAAAGACAATGTTGTTTCTGCTTATGTACATTTGGACGAAACAAGTCCACATATGCACTTTTGCTTTGTTTCTGTTATTTTTGATAAAAAGAAACAAGAATATAAAGTAAACGCAAAACAATGTATAAATAAGGTGGAATTAAAGCAAATACACCCTGAAATGCAAGAATATTTAGAAAACAAACTGCAGACAAAAGTTAACATTTTAAATGGAGCAACTGCAGAAGGAAATAAAACTATTGACCAATTAAAAAAAGAAGAAAAAATAAAGCAAAAAGTTATATCAGAGCTAATAAAGAATCCAACTGAAGAAATAAAAAAATTAGTAATTGAACAAATACTTGAAGAACAAAAAGAAAATATTATAGAAGAAGAAATAGAAAATGTAAAAGAAGAATTAAAGAAAGATCCTAACTTTATACAAATATGTCAAAATAGAGCAATGTCTGAAAATGAAGAATTAGAAGAACTTGAAATGCAAATAGAAAACTTAAATGGAAAAAAGGATTATATCGAAGAAAGTATTGCAGAACTTGAAATACAACACAAAAAACAAAGAAAAGCACTTGCTGAAGAATATGAAAGAGAAAAACAAAAGTATAATGCTAAAATAATAGAAATGCAAAATACTACAATTGAACAAGAAAAAGAAAAACCTTCTTTTTGGAATAAAATAGCAGATAAGATATTTAATTTCAAACTAGTTGCTACTGTTAGTTTTGTAATGTATCAATTATCAAATAATGTTTCTGTAGATAGAATTTTAAAAAATGTAAAGAAATTTAGAAAAAACTATGATCGTTATGTAGATAATCCAGAACTAGTACAAAGAGAACTAAAAACAATGGAATATATGGATTTGGAGCCCAGCTTTGCCGACGACTTCATTTTGAAGCTGCTGTACGAAATCATCAACAAGCGGACCTCCCGCCGGGTACAGCTGCCGGAGGGGGTATTCGACATGACCACCGCCGT
>CANAUI010000067.1 GCA_947364715.1 uncultured Clostridium sp. | reverse complement strand
TTCTACAATTTCTGGAATAACATCTCCTGCTTTTTGAATAATGACTGTATCTCTAATTTTCAAGTTTTTTTCTTTAATAAAATCTTGATTATGCAATGTTGTTTTGGAAATAGTAGAGCCTGCTACCTTTACTGGTTCTAAAATTGCCATTGGTGTAATTACTCCAGTTCTTCCTACTTGGCAAATAATATCTTTTAATATTGTTTCCTTCTTTTCTGGTGGATATTTATATGCTACTGCCCATCTTGGTACTTTTATAGTTGAGCCTAATATTTCCCTAAAATGTAAATCATCTATCTTAATAACTGCTCCATCTATTCCAAATGTTAAATTTTCTCTATCTTCTCCAATTTGTTCTATAATTTGTTCTGCTTCTTTAATATTTTTACAAGGGATTCTAACAGGATTCACATTAAAACCTAATTTATCTAAATATTCTAATTCTTCAAAATGAGAATTAAAAGCTTTTCCCTCTATTTTTTGTACATTAAAAATATAGATATCTAATGGTCTTTTGGATGCTACTTTACTATCTAACTGTCTTAATGACCCTGCTGCTGCATTTCTGCTATTTGCAAATAGTTCTTCTTCATTTTCTTCTCTTTCTTGATTCATTTTTTCAAAGTCTTGTTTTGATATAAATACTTCTCCTCTAACAATGATATCAATTTTATCGGTCAATTCCATTGGAATTGTTTTGATTGTTTTTAAATTTTCTGTCACATCTTCTCCTATCAAACCATTTCCCCTTGTTGCTCCTCTTACAAATTTTCCTTGCTTATATTCCAAAACTGCAGATAATCCATCAATTTTAGTTTCTACTACATATTTTATTTCTTTTATTCCATTTTCCTCTGCCTGTTTTTGAATTCTTTGAGCAAATTCTTCTAATTCTTCAAAACTAAATACATCTTGTAAACTCTGAAGTGGTACTTCATGTGTTACTTTTTGAAATCCCTCTTTAACATGTCCTCCTACTTTTTGTGTTAAAGAATCTTTTGAAACAAATTCAGGATATTCTTTTTCTAAATTTCTTAATTCCACCATTAACATATCATATTCAAAATCTGATATTTCTGGTTTATCTTCATCATAATATTTTTTAGCATAATATTCTGTCTTTTCTCTTAATTCTTCTATTCTTTTTTTTGCTTCTGTTTTATTCATTTTGCACCTCTTATTTTTAATATGCGTTTATTTTATATGACATAAAATAAATTTAATTGTTTTTATCTTTATATACTTTTACAATATCCCTCAATGTCATCTTAGTTCCATAATTTAATATTGCATTTGAATAAATTTTAATAGCTACCTGTGCAATAATTAATATTGTAATTACTAATATAACAATTGATAAGATAATTTCTGATGTTGATGCTACTCCCATCATAATTCTAAATGGCATACAAAATGGTGATGAAATTGGGAAAATTGATGCAAATTGGTTTAACTCACTTGTTGGATTCATCATTGTAAAATATGATAAATAAAATCCAATAACTGCAAGTATAGCTACAGGTGTATTAGCTGATTGTATATCCTCTGGTTTGCTTACTGTAGAGCCTGTTAGTGCATATAGTAAAGCATATGCAAAATATCCTAGTATAAAATATACTATTGTCATAATTGCTAAATATGGTGTCATCATAGACATATCTAAAACATTACTTAACATTTCTGGGTCTAAAAATACATTTGCACATATTAAAGCTACACCTACAATCACACATATTTGTATTAATCCTACAATACCTATTCCTATTGTTTTACCTAATACAATTATTCTTGGTGATGTTGAAGTTACTAATGTCTCCATGATTTTTGAAGTTTTTTCTGTTGTAATTGAACTTGATACTTGGTATGCACAAAAATAAATTGCATAGAATAAGACAATAGATAACAACATAATAACTACTATATTTCCATTAACCTCTTGTTCTTCTGTTTGTTCAATTGTAAACTCAAAATTTGGAGATAAACTTCCTATTTGTTCTTGTGTTAATCCTAATTTTGAAATTTGTAAATTTGTATATATTGTATTTATAGAATTCATTAAATCTTTTGGTATAGACTCCATTTGTGAAGCCATTTGTGTTACATTTTCTACAATATATCTTATTTTATATTTTCCATCTTCTTTTTGTTCAATAATTATCGCTTCTTTTATATCATTATTTTCTATTTTATTTTTTATATCTTCAAAAGAAACTTCATTATTTGCTATTTGAACACTATATCCTAATTCCATATAATTTAAACTTGATAAAGTTCCCTCAAATAAATTTTTACTATCTACAATTAATAATTTTGTTTCAACTATCTCTTCATTACTACCTGTAATAGCATTCATTATGTTTGGTATATTAAATCCTATAACAATTAGTACTAAAATAATTAATGTTGATATAATAAATGATTTTCTTTTTACCATATCTTTAATTGAAAATGCAATAACTGTTTTTAAATCTTTCATTTTACTTTATTCCTTGTATAATATATTTAGGTTTTTTAAAGGTTACCTATAAACTTATCCTACTTTTTCTATAAATATATCGTTTAATGTTGGTTTTTTAATTTCAAATTTATTTACTTGCACATGATTTTCCACTAATTTTTCTAATAACTTATGTGCTTTATCTTCAGAATCAATTTTAATACAATATTCATTATTTTTACAAAACTCTATATCCATATTAAATTCTTTAATATATTCTTCTATATTTTTATCAGTTGATAATTCTAATCTATTTGCTTTATATCCTTCTTTAATTTCTTTTAAATTTCCTTTTAATACAGCTTTTCCTTTATTCAATATTAAAATATCAGTACAAAATTCTTCTATAGATGACATTTGATGACTAGACATTATAATATATTTTCCTTCTTTTACTAAATCAATAATTATATTTTTTAATATTTCTGTATTAACTGGGTCTAATCCACTAAAAGGTTCATCTAATACAATTAATTCTGGATTATGAATAATTGCTGTAATAAATTGAATTTTTTGTTGATTTCCTTTTGATAATTTTTCAGCTGTCATTGATATATATTCTTCTACTTTTAGAACTTTTGCCCATTTTTTTATTGATTCATCTGCATCTTTTTGACTCATTCCTTTTAACTTTGCAAAATACATCAATTGGTCATATACCTTTGTCTTAGGATAAACACCTCTTTCTTCTGGTAAATATCCAAAATTTACGCTCTTTCTTTCAACCTTTTTTCCATTCCAGGTGATTTCTCCAGTATCTTTTTTTATAATTCCAAGAATCATTCTAATTGTTGTTGTTTTTCCTGCACCATTTGTACCAAGTAGTCCAAATACCCCTGGTTTATCTAGTTCAAATGAAATATTATCTACTGCTTGTTTGCCAACAAATTTTTTAGAAACTTTTTCAAGTTTTAATCCCATTTTATTCACTTTCCTTGTTTCATATTTAGGTTTTTTTAAAGGTTACCTATAAACCTTTATTTTGACTGTATATGGTATATATTATACTATTAAATTTTTATATTTACAATAGATTCATTACAATTTTCAGTAAAACTGTTACTAGATAGTTACAATTCAGATAATAATTTGAAAATTAGGAAAGTCGAACTTTCCTATAATATAAAACAAAACAAACTACTATTTCGTAGTTTGTTATCTATTTTTATCCTCTTGATTCCACTATCAATTTTATACCTGTTCTATCTTCTCCTTCTACTTCTACTTCTGCAAATGCAGGTATACAAACTAAGTCTACACCTGATGGTGCTACAAAGCCTCTTGCTATTGCAACTGCTTTCACCGCTTGATTTAATGCTCCTGCTCCGATTGCTTGCATTTCTGCTTTGTTTGATTCCTTTACTAATCCAGCAATTGCTCCTGCTACTGAATTAGGATTTGATTTTGATGAAATTTTTAAAACTTCCATTTTCTTTTGCCTCCTATAATTTTTATTTTTTTGTTGCAACTCTTACAGTTTGTATTTTACAATATTTGGAAATTTGTGTAAAGCATTTTCTATAAAAATTTATAGGTTTTCATCGCAATAAATTCACTAATTCGACAATTTCATATTATAAAAATTCAAATAGTTTATATAATAATTAATATTATATAAACTAAATATCTACATATTAACTCTTGTTATAGTTATTACTTTATTTGTTTTATCATCAATATCATAAATGACACCATTTAACATTCCTTCCCCTGATGCTATTTTATATCTTTCTGGCAAAGATGTTTCAAATCGTTTTAAGGCCACAGAGACATCCATTCCTAATGCTGAATTTTTTGTTCCTGTCATACCAATATCACTAATATATGCTGTTCCCTTTGGTAATATTTTCTCATCTGCTGTTTGTACATGTGTATGTGTCCCAAAAATTGCTGTAACCATTCCATCTAAATAATATCCCATTGTAATTTTTTCTCCTGTTGCTTCAGCATGAAAGTCTACAATAATTATATCTACTTCATCTTTTATCTTATCTATAATATCTTTTGCTACTAAAAATGGATTTTCTGATAAAATATTTATATAAACCCTTCCTATTAAATTTATAACTGCTATCTTTTTGTCTTTACATTCATATATACCATATCCTTTACCTACTACTCCTTTTGGATAATTGGCTGGTCTAATTAATTTAGGATGGTCTATAAACTTAAAAATTTCTTTCTTTCCCCATGTATGATTTCCCATAGTTACTACATCTACATTTTGAGAAATTATATCATTAAAATTTTTTTCTGTAATCCCCATTCCTTCTGCTGAGTTCTCTCCATTTACAATTATAAAATCTATTTCTTCTTTTTTTCTAATTTGATATAGTTTGTTTTTTAATTCTTTAATTCCTGTCTCTCCAATAATATCTCCTACTGCTAAAATTTTCAAATTTATTCCTTCTTTCTATATTTATTCTCAGTAATATAATACTATATTTCTTTTAAGTGTGCAAGACTTATTTTTAAACCTTGTTTTCTTTTCGACTTTGTTTTAATTTGTTCACATGCCAAATTTATTAAATAAATTTGTGTACAATGTATTTTCCTAATAAATAAAAAAACTCAGTTTAAAAACTGAGTTTTTTTATTTTATAGTTCTTTATTTTGCATAATCAACTGTTCTTGTTTCTCTAATAATATTAATTTTAATTTGTCCTGGATAATCCATTTCATTTTCAATTTTTTTAGAAACATCTCTTGCTAATATTGTCATTTGATTATCTGAAATTTTTTCTGGTTTTACCATAACTCTAATTTCACGACCAGCTTGTATAGCAAAAGATTTCTCAACACCATCAAAAGAATCTGCAATTTCCTCAAGATTTTGTAATCTTTTAATATATGCTTCTAATGTTTCTCTTCTAGCCCCTGGTCTTGATGCTGATATTGCATCTGCTGCTTGTACTAAAACAGCTTCTAAAGTTTGAGGTTCTACATCTCCATGATGAGCTTCTACAGCATTAATTACCAATGGATTTTCTTTATATTTTTTCAATACTTCTACTCCAATTTCCACATGTGTTCCTTCCATATCATGGTCTAATGCTTTTCCGATATCATGTAATAAACCTGCTCTTCTAGCACGTTTTGCATCTAGTCCTAATTCTTCTGCCATAATTCTTGCTAAATTTGAAACTTCAATAGAATGGTTTAATACATTTTGTCCATAGCTTGTTCTATATTTTAATTTTCCAATTAGTCTTATTAAATCTGGATGTAATCCAATCACTCCTGTTTCTAATACAGCTCTTTCTCCTTCATCTTTGATGGTTGTATCCAATTCTTCCTTTGCTTTTTCTACCATTTCTTCAATTTTAGCTGGATGAATCCTTCCATCATCAATTAATTTTTCCAATGCTATTCTTGCAACTTCTCTTCTTAATGGGTCAAACCCTGACAATACAACAGCTTCTGGTGTATCATCTATTATCAAATCAATTCCTGTTAATGTTTCTAATGCTTTTATATTTCTACCTTCTCTACCAATAATTCTTCCTTTCATATCATCATTAGGAAGTGGAACTATTGATACTGTTGTTTCTTGTGAATGGTCTGCTGCACATTTTTGTACCGCATAGCATAAAATTTCTTTTGCATTTTTATTTGCATCTTCTTTTGCTTTTTGTTCTTTTTCTCTAATTAAAGTTGCCTTTTCTACAGTAAGTTCTTTGTCCATTTCTGTAAGTAATCTTTGTTTTGCTTCTTCTTTACTTAAAGATGCAATTTTTTGAAGTTCGACCATTTCTTGTTCATGTAAATTTTCTAATTCTCCTCTTTCTTTTTCGATATTTTGTCTTTCACTTTCTAATTCTTGTTCTTTCTTTTCAAAAATGTCTGCACGTTTTTCTAAATTTTCTTCTTTTTGAATTAGTCTTGCTTCTTGTTTTTGTATTTCGCCTCTTCTTTCTTTAATCTCTTGATCTAATTCTTTTCTATTATTCATAATTTCTTCTTTAGCTTTGAAAATCTCTTCTTTTTTTAGATTTTCTCCTTCTTTTTTTGCTAAATCAATTATTCTTTTTGCTTCATTTTCTGCTCCCTGAATTTTAGATTCTGCAACTTTTTTTCTGTATATCATTCCTACTAGAAATCCTATTGCAAGTGAGATTAAGATAGTGGCAATAATGATTACAATATTCATAATCATACACCTCTTTCTTATTTAATTTTCAATGTTCGAAATAAATATATATATGTTTGTTGAATATATTTTTTCCTACAATATATATTGTATCTTTATTATTGTAAACTGTCAAGCATTTTTAACAGAAAAAAAGAGTAAAACTAAATTAGTATAATGTAATCATCTTACAAAATGGT
>CANAUI010000066.1 GCA_947364715.1 uncultured Clostridium sp. | reverse complement strand
AATTATGTGTCTTTTTATTTATCCAAAAACGGTAATTTAATTTTACCATTTATAACTTTTTATACATAATTTTTCAAACCATCATCTTGTAAATTGGAATACTAAAATGTTCATAATCCCATTCCTATAATATTTTGATATATAATTCTTGTTACTAAAATACGATATAAGTTTAAAAAAATATAAATAGTTCAAGGATACCTTAATATTTAAACATATATTATCATGTTTAAAACAACAAAATCGACCTCTTTACTAATTAACAACAATTTTGATATAATTATTTAGACAAATAGTAGAGTTATTGCTAATATTAAAATATATTGTGAGGAGATGTATATGAAAAAGAAAATATGTATTTGCATAGGAATATTTTTAATAATCCTTATAATTGTAGGAATTATTACAAACTATGTAGATGGTGGTAGAGTTGCAACAGGACATGAGCCAAAGTATTGTATAAAAGTAGTTAGTAATGATGAAAATAAAGTAACTTATTGGGGATTAGGATATAAAGTAATCCGTTATATTGGAGTATCTCTAAATGAGCCTTATGAGAGTAATATTGGCGTAAAAATGGGAAATTGGTTTATGAAATATGAATTGCCAAAAAACAATATTATTAAGATTGAATATGAAGGAAAAACAATTAATGTAACTGATATAAAAGATATAGGGACCATTGAAAATATATTGGTAAACTCAAAATATAATAATGAAATATGTAATGGAATAAATACTCATAAAATAATAATGGATAATGAAATATATTATTTAAAAGAAAGTTGCCAAGAGATTCAAAAAGGAGATAAACAGGCAAAAATTTCAAAAGAAGATTTAGAAACAATAAATAATATTATTTCTAACAAGATTTATAACGAACAAAGTGAAGAAAAACCATACTTTTATGGTAAAGTAATTGAAACTACTGCTAACTACATTATAGTAGAGCCAAATGAAGATGAAGAAGAAAGAAATTCTGCTGACAAAATATCTGTTGGATTAGGCGAATATAATGATGCACTTTATATGGTTGGAACAAATGTAAAAATAACTTATGATGGTAGTATAATGGAAAGTTATCCAGCACAAATTAAAGCAACAAAAATTGAAGCTAAATCAGCTGAAAACTTTGAAATATTTTTTAAAGATAAGCAACAAATGGACAGTTATAATAAAGTTTATCCTATATTAGATAAGGCAGAAACAAACAAATATGATTATAATATATATGCATATGATGGAAGTGTAAATATTACAATTGATGGAAAAGAATATGCTTTAAAAGAAGCATTACTAGAAAATAAAATAACAATGGAAGAAATTATTACAAAAGCAAATCAAGATGAAAAAGATGGAAAAATAAAAACAGAAATGTATAAAGATGGTGGAAGTATAGAGTATCACTATGAAAATTATATAATAATAAAATGTCATACTTTAGATGGAAATAGAGATGTATATATAGGGAATAAAGATTTAAAATTATCTATTATTTTATCTTATAATCATTCTGAAAATTATATTTTTGAAGAAAATTGAAAATGTATATGTACAAGTTTAAATAAAGAAGGACATATAAGAGCAAAACAATTAAAACTATGTAGAGGAGATAAAATCCATAAAGAAGAATTTTGTGAATGGATAGAAAAAAATAAATAATTATGCAAATATTATAGACTTTTTGAAAGAAATGTTATAAAATCCTTATCATAGAAAGTAAGTTTAGCAGATGTGTGTGTTGCCTTCTACCTTGATTTCTAATCAAGAGTTAGGAGGTGAGGCTATGTTAGAAGTATTAGTATTCCTAGTAATAGGATTAATGATATCAGTAACAATTAATTTAGCCTTGCTATGTATTATATACATACAATGGGTTAATAGTCAGATAAAATAAAAAAGCACTACACATTTGCTGACAGGCAGTGTAGTGTTTTTTCTCAATTAATTTTGGGCAATACACATTTCTGTGATTGCTTACTTTCTATTTTTATTATACTCTAATTATATAGAAAAAGTCAAGAAATGTGTAATTTTTTTATAAAATAATATTTTGATGGAGGAATTAAGTTGAAAATAGCAATAATTTCAGATATACATGGTAATTTAGAAGCACTAAAATCAACTATAAAAGACATAGAAAAAAGAAATGTAGATAAAATTATATGTTTAGGCGATATTATAGCTAAAGGAGTTCATTCAAAAGAATGTATAGCATTAATAAAAGAAAAATGTGATGTAATATTACAAGGGAATTGTGATGAACATTTCTCAAAAACACATGAAAATATAAATGATATGCCTGAACAAGAACAAAAAAGAATTAAATGGATTCAATCTATAATTACAATGGAAGATAGAAAATATCTATTAAATTTACCTTTTTGTTACGAATTTTATATGAGTGGAAGTTTAGTCAGATTATTTCATGCAACTCCAAAAGTAAATAGTAAGGCAATATTAAATTTTCATAGTATAGATACAAAATATCAAATGTTTCTGCCAACTGAAAAGACAGTAACTCAAAATGTTGCAGATGTTGTAATATATGGTCATATTCATCATCCATATATGGATAAAATATATAATAAAACTTTAATAAATATTGGTAGTGTTGGAAATTCATTTGATACTATTAGAAATGCATCTAAAGACAGTAATGTATTAGAAACAACAAAATCTTATTATTTTATTATGGAAGGAGATTATGGAAGTAAAGATTATACATCAGAGATTTCTTTTCAATTTATTAGAGTGCCATATAACATAGAAAAAGAATTAGAAGACGAAAATATAAATATAGAAAAGGAAAATTATAGATTTGAAATACAAGAAGGAAAATACAGAGATATGACAAAAGTCAATGAAAACTTTAAAAGGTTAGGTATTGAAGTAGATAAGATATAATTATGGAGGTAGTAATGAAGATAGGAATTGATATAGATGGAGTAATACTGGATTATCAGCGAGTTTTAAACACATATGGGGATTTGTATGATTTTATAGAATTAAAGAAAGACGGAATTATAAATAGGCACGAACTTTATTTAAGAAATAGATATAATTGGACAGAAGAAGAAAGAATGAATTTCGTAAATAAGTATTTTTTAAAATTATCAAGACAAACTAATTTAATACCTGGAGCAAAACATGTAATACATATGTTACAAAATGAAGGACATGAGTTAATTGTGATATCTGCAAGAGGTGTAATGATAGAAGAAATGAAAAATGTTGCAATAGAAATATTTGATAAAGAAAATATAAAATTTAATAAATATTATTGGAAACAGAATGATAAGTTAGATGTAGCTCAAAAAGAAAAAATAGATTATATGATAGATGATTCTTATGATGTGTGTAAAAGACTTTCAGAAAATGGAATAAAATCAATCTATTTTAGAGATAAGGAAATGAAAAAGCTTGATACCAGTGAGTATTTAATAGAAGTAAACAATTGGGGAGAGATATATAGAATTCTAAAAGGAAGTGTAAAATAATGAAGATATTAATGGGAACAAAAAATCCAGGGAAAATACAAGGTGCAAAAGAGGCTTTTGAGAAGTATTTTGATAATGTTGAAATAGAAGGAATACCTGTGAATTCAGATGTAGGTGAGCAACCAATAAATGATTTTTGATGCATTTGGTGATAGCGAAAATTATAGTACAACACTATATTTGCACAAATCAAAAATTACCTTCGATGAAGATGGCAACAAATATTCTGCACAATTAGAAATTGATTTAAAGCAAGATACGAAAAAAGATAAAATGGTTAAACAAACATTTAATAAAGAATATGGAAGCTTTATAATAACTTTTTTAAATGCTGATTTTTCAAACGCTGAAAGTGCATATAATTCTTTCTTTATTTATTATGGACTCGAAGGATTTGACTCTATAGATGAAATAAAGGAAAAATATCCAATAGAATATACTGCTAGATATGTATCAACAAAAAATTTTTGGATTATTACAATAAAGCGTATAAATATGTTAAAGACAAATATATAAAGTTTCAAAAAGATGTTAGAGAAACAGTTGATTTTGTATATAATTTACATGGACATGAAAGTTGTATAGATTTAGATAAATATTCTAAATTTATTGCATTTTCTACCTCTGTTAATTTAACAAATCAATTTATTTCTCAAATTCGTTTTGGAATATTACAAAGTACATCAAATATTATATCTGAAGTGAAAGATATTAAGCAAGTTGAAGAGTTAGCTTATGATATTTCAAACAAAAAGCAAGATATAGGAATTTATTATGTATATGAAAGTACATCACATTTTGCATTGGTTTATGTTGCATTAAATGATTTAATACAAAATTCAAAGAGAAATATTAGTATATGCCAAAACTGTGGAAGATATTATTTACAAAGTTCAGGAAAAGAAGTATATTGCGATTTATTTAATTTGGATGGAAGTCCTTCTTGTAAATCGTATGCTTCTGGAAAAGCTTATGATAACAAGGTAATAGAAGATATAGCTGAATTAACTTATAAAAGAGAGTATCAAAGAAGAATAACGCAAGTGTATCGTGCTGATAAAAAACAAAAGGAACAGATTAAAAAAGAGTTTCTTATTTGGAAAGATAAAGCAAGAAAACAATTGAAATTGTATAGGGAAAATAAAATTTCTAATGAAGAGTTTTGTAATTGGATTGAAGAAAATAAATAATAGAATGGAGATATAAAAATGGATGAAAGAGTTGTTATAAGAAAAGCTGAAATAGCTGATTTTCAAGGTGTACATAAATTAATTATGCAAGTACATAAACTACATGTAAATGAGAGAAATGATATATATAAGGATGTTGATTCTATGAATTTTGAAGAATTTAAAACTGAACTGTCAAATAGTAAGAATATATATTTAATTGCTGAATTGGGAAAAAGTTATATAACCAAATCGTACAATTAGCCAAAGAAAAAAATATTGATAATATAGAACTTATGGTATGGGGATTTAATGAAAATGCTATAAAATTTTATAAAAATTTGGGTATGAGTATCAAAAATTAAAAATTTGAACAAAAAATTCAGTAATTTATTAAAGGAGGAAAATCTATGGAAAATAGTATAGAAAAATATTATAATATTACAAAAAATTCAAAACCACATGCAAATGTAGTAAATTTTTTAAAATTAAATATAGATCCAGCAACAGCTATAGATTTAGGCTGTGGTGCTGGTCGAGATACTATAGCTTTGTTAAAATATAATTGGAACGTTTTAGCTATTGATAAAGAAGATACTGAAGCTATAATTAAGGAACAACTATCAAAAGAAGAACAACGAAGATTTGAATTTTTGAAATCTGTGTTTGGAGAAATGAATTTACCAAAAGCAAATTTAATTGTAGCTAATTTTAGTTTACCCTTTTCAAAAAAAGAATATTTCAATTTAATTTGGAATAAGATTAATAACTCTTTATTAAAAGGAGGATACTTTGTTGGGAATTTTTTTGGCAAAAAGGATTCATGGGTAAAACATAAGAAACATTTAATATTTTTATCTGAAAATGAAGTAAAAGATTTATTTACTGATTTTGAATTAATTCAATTCAATGAAATTGAAAAAGATGCAAAGATAGCATCAGGAGAAGAAAAACATTGGAATATATATGATGTTATTGCCAAAAAAATATAAATTTACATAAAATTGGTTACTTAACAAAGTAAATTCCAGTTCAAAGATTTTTTGAATGTATAAGAAAAAAGTCCACATTTTAGGATTTTTTTCTCTTTTTTGTATACCAAAAATCAAAAAAATATAGTATAATTTAAATAGATTAAAGGAAAATTTGCATAGCAAACAACACAAGCCATTTTTTCGTTTTAGACTAAATTCCACTTGTGTCCAAATTCAATTACTCAATACTGCGTTTGGATTTATTAATTTTAAAAAATGTTAAACTTTGTTAATTTTTCTTTAGTAATTTTTTGTTGAGTTGAATCTCGTCGGTTGGAATTTTAACGAGATTCAATTTTTTTAAGGTTTCTTTTCCCATTAGTACTTTTGCTACATCATAAGGTGAAGACCAATTTAAACTCTCTCTAGCAAGGCTATTGATATGATTTATCATTAAATCAATGTCTGTTTGTAATAGATTATTAAAGGAAGAGCCCTTTGGTAAAACATATCGAATAAATTCATGATTTTTTTCAATCATACCTTTTTGATAAGAAGCTCTTGGATTGCAATAGAATATTCTAGTTCTGCCTAGACCTTCTGGATTAAACTCTAAAGATAGAGGATTTCCAAATTCACTACCATTATCTGTTAGTATAATTGGAAAAGTCTTTTCAAAAAGTTCGTTTCCTAAATGTTGTTCAATCATATTAAAAGTTCTTAGAACTTCAGCTTGAGTTTTTTCATAGAGAATATAAGCTAGCATTAGCCTAGAAGATCTAAATAATAAAGTGAGTAATACTCTTCCACCCTTAACACCTTCAACAGTATCCATTTCCACAATAGGTAAATCAGGATGTTGTTCTATGTACTTTTGAAAATCTTCATAAGTACGATTAGTTCATGCGAAAGTATTTTTAGATTCTCCTTTCCTTTGTTTACGCTTTTTCATTCTAACTTTCCTAGGCAAATCAATAGGACCGACAGAAAAGCAATTATTAGATAGATAGCGATACAGAGTTGCTCTAGTGCAAGGAATATCGTGTGTTTTGTAAATATGGGAAATAGATTGTCCTTTTTTCACAAGAGGAGATACAATTCTGTCTAGGTTTGCAAGTTCTAAATGTGTCATATTAATACCTTGTCTTGATTCTGATAATACTTGTTTGTAACTATTAAAAGAAGGTAAAGCTCTGTAGTAATATTTAGTTAA
>CANAUI010000065.1 GCA_947364715.1 uncultured Clostridium sp. | reverse complement strand
TAGAGATACAGTCATTATTCAAAAAGCAGGAGATGTTATTCCAGAAATTGTAGAAGTAGTAAAAGAAAAAAGAACAGGAAATGAAAAATCTTTTGAAATGCCAAAAGTCTGCCCTGTTTGTGGAGCACCTTCTATAAGAGAAGAGGGAGAATCTGCAATTAGATGTACAGGAATAGAATGTCCAGCAAAACTATTTAGAAATTTAGTACATTTTGTTTCCAGAGAAGCAATGAATATAGATGGATTAGGAGAAAATATTATTCAGCAATTATTGGATAAAAAATTAATTGAAAATATTGCCGATATTTATACATTGACATTTGAAGAAATTGCATCACTTAAGAAAAATGGAAAAAAATTTGCACAAAATTTAATAGATGCTATAGAAAAAAGTAAACAGAATGATTTGCCAAGACTAGTAACAGCTCTAGGAATTCGTCATGTTGGTGTAAAAGCTTCTAAGTTACTAGCAAAGAAATATAAAACAATGGAAAATTTAATGAATGCTAGTTTTGAAGAATTAAGTATGATAAATGATATTGGACCAATTGTAGCTAATAGCATTAGAGAATTTTTCTTAGAAGAACAAACAATAGATTTAATAAATAAATTGAAATCTGCAGGAGTTAATATGGACTCATTAGAAGAACAAATTGAAGATAATAGATTTGAAGGAAAAACTTTTGTATTAACAGGAAGTTTAGAAGAATTTACAAGAAGTCAGGCTTCTGATATTATAGAAAAATTTGGAGGAAAAACTTCAGGCACAGTATCTAAAAAAACAGATTATGTATTGGCTGGTGAGGATGCAGGTAGCAAATTGACAAAAGCACAGAATTTAGGAATTAAAGTTATAACAGAAGTAGAATTTAAAGAAATGCTAAAATAAAAGGAGGAATGTTCAAAAATGTATAAAGACTATACGTTTGAAATGATGTGGGAAGATTTGAATAATGGTTATCAAATTTACTATACTTATGTTAGAAATAGATATTTATTATTTAAAACAGCTCCTAATTGTTATACACAAAAATTGCTATCTGACCATAATAAAAATCCTCAACCTAAAATGTCAATGCTGACTTTAAAGAGAGTGAAGGAAATGTTTGATTACATGGAAGATATTGAATATAAGATAGGAACATCAGAAATAGAAAACTTGTAATTTTAAACATATGGTAAACAATTATAAACTAACCTATTTTGTGTAAGCAGAAAAGTAAAAAGAAGATATATCAATCCACTTACTAAAAATGGAAGAGTATATGATATATCAAAACAAGCAAAAGAAAAAATAGATAATTATATAAACATGAAAGTAAGTAAATATGCTTATGTAGAAAGATTTGAGGTTGCAATTTGAAACCTCAAATTTTTGGTATAACAGTAAAAGTTGGTGTAAATAGCATAATTCATCATTAATTTTATTTATTTTGTGCAAAAAACTTGCATAAAATAAATAAACTGTGATATAATGATAACAGAAGAAAAAAGAAAGGAGAGAACCGAATTTAAAAAAGGAATATTCGGTCAATCAAGGTATGATAACTAAAATTAAAATAAATAATTGCTTTGCATTTAATAAGCCAGTAGAATTAAATTTAAAAGCTGATATGAGAACAAGGAGATTTTCATTTAATGTTTATTCAGTAAATGAAATAAATATTATCAAATCTGCAATAATATATGGACCGAATAATACTGGAAAAACAGCATTTATATCATCTGTAAAAGCAATAAAAGAAACTCTTTTGAATGAAAATATACATTTAAAAAGTAATATTTTTAATAAAAGTAACATTTGTGAATTAGGTATTTCATTCATATATGAAGATAAAAACTATAATTATGAATTTAAATATAATGATTTAAATCATGAATTTATATATGAAAAAATGGCAGAAATAATTTATGAACTAAGTGGAAAAGAAACAGAAGATATTATTTTTGAAAAAGATACAGTAAACAAAATATATCAATGCCAATTAGATGAAAAGCTAAAGAATGCTTTGGAAATTATTTCAAAGGATAATATACTTATTTACACATTGGCAACAGAAAATTTTAGTTTATTAAAGGTAATTAAGGAGATATTGACCTCTATTGCTAAAAGTATAGAGATTGTTGATATAAATGATATTCCAAATAAAAAAACAATTGAATTGTTAAAATTAAATGATGATACAACTAAAAAGGTAGTAGAATTTATAAAAAATGCAGATTTATATTTAGAGAATTATCGTTATGAAGAAAATCCTAAATTAGATGTAGAAATGGATACAGAAGAAATAGATGTAAAGACATTAAAGAATCAAAATATAGTAGAACAAGCAAAACTTGTTTCTGTTTATAAAGGAAAGGCTGTTTCAAGTATTCAATTTGATTCAGTAGGAACAAGAAAATTTGCATCACTAGCTAGTTATATTATAGAAAGCTTAGAAGAAGGGAAAACATTATTTGTAGATGAATTAGATAGTAGTTTACATTCTAAAATAACAAGAGCTATTATTAGTATGTTTAATAATAGCATAAATAGAAATGCTCAGTTAATTGCAACTTTACATGATGTGAGTTTGCTAGACTGTAAAAGAATGTTTAGAAAAGAACAAATATGGTTTACAGATAAAGATGAAAATGGAACTGATTTATATTCATTAAAAGAATTTAGTTATGCTGATAGTGGAATTAGAGAAACATCAGATATTCAAGACAGATATAGCAAAGGAGCATTTGGAGCTGTCCCAGATCCAGATTTATTATCTTGCCTTTTGGAGGTGGAAGATATTGACGAAGAGTAAAACAAGAAAGATATGTATCATTTGTGAAGGATTTGAAGAAATAGATTATTTAAGTACTTTAATAAATAAAGCAGTGTTTTCAAATAAATATAATTTCGTTTTGATAAATAGTAAATCTATAAATAACATAAGTAACATATATCAAATTAGATATCAATCGGATTCATATGACTTAGTTTTAGCATTTTGTGATACAGATAAATCGCCTTCAAAAAGATATAAAGAAATAAAAAGTGAAATTAATGAATTTCATGAGAAAAATGTAGCAGACGATATTATTATATTTGGAAATCCATGTACTATGCAAATTATATTATCTCATTTTGCAGAAATTAAATTAACAAGTCAGAGTAAATCAGTTAATAGTAAATATATAGAAAAATATATTGGAATAAAAAATTATAAAGCTACAAATGAACAAAGAAAAGAATTATTTGGAAAAATAAAAAGAAATAATTATGAAAAAATGAAAGAGAATGTAGCTAAATTATCTACAAATGATCAAGAGATATCTAGCACGAATATATTGAAATTTGTTGAGAGATTTGAAAGTGAAGATGATACATGGATTGATGAATTAAATAACAGATTAATGTCTGGATATTATGAATAAAAATATATACAAGATAAATGTTATATTAAAAAAATGAGAAAGGGAACGGATTTTTATGAATAAATGTGGTTTATGTGGAAGAAATGTATCAGATAAAAATGCACATTTTGGATCAACTTGTATGAAAAATGTATGTACAATTATAGGAATGGGAAATAGAAAAAAATCAATAAGCGAAACAATATTAAATAATAAAATAGCAAAATTAGCAAATAAGAAGAAGTTGAGTAAAGAGAATAAAACTATATTAACAAATAAATACTTGACACTACAATTATTGAATAATGTGCCAATAAAAGGTTATGACACGATGAGAAGAACTATTGAAAAAGATATAGAAAGAGTTGGTACAAATAAAAGAATGAGTAAAGAAGAAACAACAATGACATTAAAACAGGCATATGAAGTTTATAAATTATATAATAAATTCCAAAAAATAAAAAGTAAATCAGAAGAAGTTGATAATGAATACATTCAGAATTTTTTATTTGATAATTTACGATTTGCATTTAGTGTATATTATAACAATAAGAAATATTTAGGAGGATTGTTAGCTGATATTCAATATTTTTTATGGAAATTAGTAATAGTTTGGAAGAAAAAACAATATCCATCTGGAACAGAATTTATAAACCATTCTTTGAAAAAAAATCCAGAAGATAAAATGATTACAGATGGAAAGATAATTGAAGATATAAAAGCTGATTCAAAATTCATTGAAAAAATTAATGGAATATTAAAATTGAACACGAATAATACAGAAATCAATATAACTGAAGGACTTAATTATGCAAATCCAGATTTATTTTTAGCATTAAACAATACCACAATAAATGTAAGAGGAAATAAAGAAAATGGCAAATGGAAACTAGATATAAAAATAACAGATAGATATGATTTTACAGATTTTAAAGAAATAGATGAATATTGTGATGATAATATAATAAAAGGATTAGTAGGAAGTGCGGCTAATAACGCTGCTATGGTATCAATAGCTTCAGGTGTAATGCATGAATACAATGTGACAATAAAATTTACTATTGATGAATGGAGTGTGGACAATGAATAAAAAGAAAATAATCATAATTGCAATATATTTAATGTCACTATTAATATTTAGCCTCATTGCTGAACTTAACACTAATAAATTTATGAATTGGTATATGGAAACAATGAATTATGGAAATGTTTTAGTAACTTTAGTTCCATCTTTAATAGCAGAATTTCTACATATAATTATAGCAATAATAATTGCAATTACTATTAAGGCTAGTAAAAAAGTTGATCTAGAAATAAAGAATACATTTTATAAAATACCAATTTTTACAATATTTTTATGGGTTCCGATAGCAGTAATATCAAGTAATATGATATAAAGAGATAAAATATTTTTAGGAAAATTTTAAAATATGGTACATGATAACAACAACCAGACATAAAATAATCTTGGGATACTACAGCCACAATGAAATAAAAAAATGGGGTGTGCCTATTCCATTTTGAAAAAAGAAGTTGTATAATATAGTTGTGTTAAGAAATTGCAACTATAAAGCATATATAGTTGGTACCATGAGGAATGGGTAAAGCAGGAAACTGCATAATTACTTTGTGAAAAACAAAGGTAAGTAGAAACTTTGCATCAAGGCAAAGGAAAAGTTTAAAACTTTGTGTTAGGGCAAAGGTAAAGAGAGTAATATGTAAATTATAAAATTGCACAAAATTACTCCGTTTGAAAATATAACAAAGGGAGTATTGTGTCCATATGATGGAGACATTTCTTCCTACATAGCAAATTAGTAAAATTTAAGCAAATTTTCATAGCTTTAAGATACATACCACAGATATTGAGTATAAGGTAGGAACATCAGAGATAGAAAACTTGTAAGTGTCGATATGAGTAAGTTTGATAAAAACAACAAAAATATGAAAATTTATAAAAAATGGTACAGTAATAAAAGTAGATGGAGGAATGTAAAATGTTTAATATTAATCATGTTGCAATAAGTGTAACAAATGTAGAAAAAAGTATAGAATTTTATAAAAAGTTTGGATTTAAAGAATTTAAATCTTGGAAAGCAGAAGATGAAAGTATAAAAATAAATATGTTAAAGTTAAATAGTACAGTTTTAGAAATATTTTGCTATAAATAATATACAAAGTTGCCAGATACAGCAAAGACAACAGCTACAGATTTGCCAATATTAGGAACAAAACATTTTGCTTTAGGTGTAGAAAAATTATAAAAGAATAGAGTATAATGAATTTTTACAACATATAGACAAACATATATTTTTTAATGTGATAGATTAACAAGAAAACATATTAGATGTAGATAATGATTTGGAGGAAATTAATTAAATGAATGAAGAATTAGTCCAATATATAGAAAACGAGATTTTTCCATTATATAATAAAATGAAGAAGGACATGGAATAAATCACATTAAAACAATAATAAAAAGAAGTTTAGAATTAGCAAAAAAATAAGAGCCAAAATTTCAAGCGAGATATAATTGGAATGAAGAACAAAAACAAGAATTTATTGAAAAATATTTTTTGACAGTATCAAAAGAAAGTAATCTAATGTCAGGATTTATAGGAGTATATAATCTACTAAAAAAGCAAGGACACGAATTTGTAGTTATTACTGCTAGAGGTGGATTTGTTAAAGAAATGAAAGATGATGCAATAAGATTATTAGAAGAAAATAATATTGATTTTGACAAATATTATTGGAAAATTGATGATAAATTAGAAGTATGCAAAAATGAAAATGTAGATATTATGATTGATGATGACTGGAGAATCATAAAGAAATTAGCAGACAATAATATAAAAACACTATATTTTGGAGATACAAATTTAGTAAAATTAGAAGAAAACAAATACATAAAAGAAGTAAATAATTGGGGAGACATATATAGATTTATAAGAAATGAGGAAAAGTAAAATGATACTTTCAACACTTTGTTACATAGAAAAAGACGGAAAATACTTAATGTTACATAGAACTAAAAAGAAAAATGATATAAATAAAGACAAGTGGTTAGGAATAGGTGGAAAATTTGAAGATGGAGAAAGCCCAGAAGAATGCATTGTAAGAGAAGTAAAAGAAGAAACAGGGCTTACACTTAATACCTATAAATTAAGATGTGCCGTCACATATGTATCTACAAACTGGGAAACAGAATACATGTATGTATTCACTTCAAATGATTTTACAGGAGAACTAATAGAATGCAATGAGGGAGATTTGCAATGGATAGGAAAAGATAAAGTTACAGAATTAAAGACATGGGAAGGCGATAAAATATTTGTAGAAAAGATAAAAAATAATGATTCATTTTTTACTGTAAAATTCAATTATGATGGAGAAAAGCTAATTAAATATGATTTAAAAGAATATTAGTAAATATCATAAAAGCAATTGACAATCTTGTTTTCGACTGACAGAAAATAAATTTTAGACTTTGAGGTTTCAATTTGGAAACTCAAAACAAATTAAATCACAAAATTTAAGGTTTCAAGTTGAATAAAAATTAGACTAATTATCCGCATTTGATTAACAAGTGCGGATAGTTAGTTTAAAATAGAATTAGTTGTAAATATGTTATAATTATAAAGAAATTAAAGAGAAGTTGATACAAAAAAATTTAAAAAAATTATAGCCACAAGCAACCTCAAAAGTTGGTTACTTAACAAAGTAAATTCCAGTTCAAAGATTTTTTGAATGTATAAGAAA
>CANAUI010000064.1 GCA_947364715.1 uncultured Clostridium sp. | reverse complement strand
TCTATATCTTCTTAAAATTTTTTTCTATTTTTTCCCCAGATTATTTAACTCATATAAAATACATTCATATGGCAGGATAAGGAACGCAGAGGCTTTCCTGTAAACATTTAGAAAGTCAAGCTTTCTAATCCTCTTTTCAGTTATCATTTATGCAGAGAATTTGCAGAGTGCATACACTTCGGTGTATTTTATTTCTGCAATCCTTTTATTTAAGCTACTTATAGCAAATTATCTACTCTTATTAAGTTACCATTTTTTAATATAATTTGAGAAAATCTATCTTTTTCATCATCTAAATCAACTAAATCTATTTCTTTTTCAATCTCAAACATTAATGTACTCGCTACTCTATAAAACTCTTCTTGTTTTATTCCTTTAATCGCAATATCTATATCTGAATTTTCATTAAAATTACCATTTACAACAGAACCAAATATAAATACTTCTGTTGCACCATTTTCTTTTAATATTTTTATTGCTTTTTTAATATCTTCTTGATATTCATTTGGTAGTTCTTTTAAATTCTTCATTTTGCTATCTCCAATTTATACTTCATCATTTTTAGATTTGTTTATATTTTCCGCTTCTAACAGTAATATATCAAAATCTGATAAGAATTTTTTATCCTGAATTACTTTATACTTTTCGTATTCCTTTTCTGCTTTCTCATCAGCTTCTTTTTTTGATATTTTTCCTTTACCTTCTAAAATATCATAATGTCTTATAGATAACACAGTATCAACTTCTTTTTTCCAATCATTCATATACATTGGAATGTTTCTTTCAGCATTATCTTCCGCTATATCAAGAAAAATATTTACTACATTATTTAAATTCTTTAGTTCTGTTTCAGATAAATAATTTTTTGCTATTGTTACATCCGATTTTAATATTTTCCCTTTAGGAGCTTCTTTCCAAGTAGTTAGTCCCATATTGTCCTTTTTACTATCAACTCTATTATAGATTATCTCTGCTGCAGTATTTTTTGTTATAGCAAAATGAAATTTATTTTGAATAGTAGCATAAAATTCTCTTGCTAAATCACTTGTTTTATCATAATCTAAACTACATTCTGCAAAAATATCTGTAATTTTTTGATAAAACATTCTCTCACTTGTTCTTATTAGTTTTATCTTTTCTAATAATCTTTTAAAATACTCTTGATCTGATTTTTGCCCTTTTAAAAATCGTTCTTCATTTAAACTAAATCCTTGTATCATATATTCTTTTAAAACTTTACTTGCCCATTGCCTAAATTTTACTGCTTTCTTTGAATTTACTCTATATCCAATAGATATAATCATGTCTAAGTTATAATACTTTACTTGATAAGTTTGACCATTTTTACCCATAGTCGCAATTTTTGCGACTGTGCTATTTTCTTCTAATTCTTCTTGTTCATATATATTTTTTATATGTTTATATATTACTTTATCTGTAATTTCAAATAATTCTGCAATAGCTTGAGCGTTAAGCCAAACATCTTCATTTTGTAATATTACTTCTATATTAGCATTTCCTTCTTCATCGGTATAAAATATAATATTATTTTCATTTCCAATTAATTTATTATCCATATTATATCAACCTCATTTCTTATTTGTTATATATTATCAAACATTCGTTCTTTTGTCAATTGAAATTATAATATTTTTCAAAAAATATAAAAGGAATACAAAACTGTACTCCTTTATTTAAAATTCATTTGCATATAAAGTTTCTAAAAATTCTGGTTCATATTCTCTACCTTCATAATTGCTAATTCTATTATATTTTTTATAATTTTTATTTTTACTTTTTAATACATTAACATTTTTGAGATTATCTTGTAGAACTTTTTGATTATATATATCTTGTACTTTTTCACAAAAGGTATCATCATTTTTGCGTATAGGTTTAATTTTTCTATATAAAATCTCTTTATGATTATTTTTATAAATATATTCATTTAATGTATAGCCTTTTATTCTTAGGCTATTTACAATTCTTGATATTTGATTTTTAGTTACACCAAAAATTTCATGAAAATTTTCGTTGTTCAATGTGCATTGTTTACGAACATTGCTATAATATAAAGTAATTGAATATATAAATTTTTCTTTATCATTTAAATTACTGTCTGATAATACACTTATTGGAATAAATAGACCTTTAAATAATTCTTTTTGATTAATATCTTTTATATCTACTAAAGGATATAATTTTCTTTCTTCTCTATTATTTCTAGGAACAATATTAATATACCTTTTATCTTGTAATGTATTTATTATACCTGAAATTCTTTTGGTTGACCTATCAAGTAAATATTCTAAATATTTATTTCTTATACTGCAATAACCTTTATTATTACTAAAAAATAATATTAATGAATAAATTATTTTTTCTTTATCTCTTAAATTTTTATCTGTTAAAATTTGATATGGTATCCATAAACCATCTATTTTAAATTTGTTTTTCATAACCTATTTCTCCTTTGTTAAAGTTAAAAATAGGTTTTATGCATTTTATCTTAAAAATTAATTTAGGCGAATGGTTGTCTACTCTAAGTTTTTATCATTCTCCTTACCTGAACAGCATCATATGCTGCTGTAAATGGTACTCCTGCTGCTGATTGTGGATATACATCTACCCCATGTGGTGTGTGTTTGTTATCTATCCTAAAGAAAAATATATATGTAACTACTTATTTTATACAAAAAATTTTGTGTATACATTTTTTTGCACAAATACAAGTCCTTTAGAATACAGTAAAATAGGAGGATTTTGTATGTGCGAAAAAGTGAATTTTAATGTAATAGAAAAGAATAAAAATAGCAATATAGAAGATATTGAAAAGTTTATAAACAACATTGTTAATAAGCTAATTGTAAATGAATTTGTAAATTCTATAGAACAATAATGAGCTATACAAACTTTAACATTTAGGATTTTAAATGCTCATTAATTGTTCGTGTACGAAATTCCTTATAAGAATTTGAGTACATTCTATGCGAAGCTAAACAATAAAATTTTGATAAAAATTTTATTGCTTAAGTCTACTTATTTTTGTATAATATGCTTTACGAAATGAGTAGTTTACCGATTGGAGGGTAAACTTATGAAAGTTGCTATATATTGCAGACTTTCTCGTGAAGATGATGACAAAATTCACGAGAATGATGAAAGCGAAAGTATCCAAAATCAAAAATCTATGCTAATTAATTATGCAATAGAAAGGAACTGGGATATTTGTAACATTTACTGTGATGAAGATTACTCTGGAATTGACAGTGAAAGACCTGAATTTAATAAATTATTAGAAGATGCCCAAAACCATAAATTTGATATTGTGCTATGTAAAACTCAAAGTAGATTTACTCGTGATATGGAAATTGTTGAAAGATACTTACATAACAAATTTATTGAATGGAATATACGATTTGTAAGTCTTATAGATAATGTTGATACTTTAGATAAAGGAAACAAAAAATCAAGGCAGATTAATGGTTTAGTTAATGAGTGGTATTTAGAGGATTTATCAGAAAATATCAGAAAGACATTTGATAGTAAAAGAAAACAAGGATTACATATTGGCTCTTTTGTGTGCTATGGATATAAACGAAGTCTAGAGAATAAAAATAAACTTATTATTGATACAGAAGTAGCAGAAGTTATTAAATTAATATTTAATCTTTATGAACAAGGAAATGGTGTTACTAAAATTGCGATGGAGTTAAACGACAAAGGTATTTTAACACCTACTAAATATAAACAATCACAAGGAATCAACTTTAAAAATCAAGGTAAGAATATTGACTATTGGTGTGAATCTACAGTTAGCAAAATCTTAAAAAATGAAGTTTATATTGGTAATTTAGTACAAGGGTATAATAAGAAAATTAGTTACAAATCTAAGAAAATGAAAAATCAACCTAAATCAAAATGGATTATTGTAGAAAATACACACGAGCCTATTATTACTAAAGAGCAATTTTACAAAGTTCAAGAAATCTTTAAAAGTAAAACAAGAAGATGTAAAAATGGCGAAGTTCACATATTTGCTAGTAAGTTGGTATGTTTAGATTGTGGAACAAAACTTTATAAATGTCAAAATGATAGAGGCTACATTTATTTTTCTTGTAAAGGCTCTAAAAAGCTATATGGAACTTGCACAACACATTCTATTGGTTATGAAAATCTTAAAAACTTAGTAACTCAAAAAATCAAAGAGAAAATTTTAGCATTTTATGATTTTGATAATATTTCTGATGAATTATTTGTTTCCAATGATAACTTAAATAAAGCTAAATTACTACAAAACAAAAAAGAAATGTTATCTAAAGATATGGAAAGCATTAATAAAGCAATAAAAGAATTATATTTGAACAAGGTAAATGGAAAAGTTCCAGAAGAAGTATTTGAAGATTTAAATGCCTCTTTCCTATCTGATAAATCAACAAAACAAAAAGAACTATCAAAAACCGAAAATGATTTATCAAATTTAAAAGAAAAAGAATTAAACAGCAAATTTATAAAAAAGCAAAAAGAAAAAATAATTAATCACTTCAAAGATTTTAAAGAACTTAATTATGATATTGTTAATAGTTTTATAGATTATATTGAAGTTGGAGAAAAAGACAAAAAAGCAAATTCACAAGATGTTGTAATTCATTGGAATTTTTAGGCAAAACTATAGTAATTTTAGGCATTTCATGGTATAATATTAAGGTATGAAAAAGAGAAATTTTAGGAGGTTTTTTTATATGTCTAATGAAGAAAATTATATAATTGAAAATGAAACAACTGATACCGCAAAAAAGCAAGAATATTGGAATACTGGTATTGGATTAAATAAAGTTGATAATTTAGAGCCTTCTAAATATTTATTAGATTTATCCCAAAAAAATATCAATGGAGAACTAAAATACTATGAAGTAGAAAACTTATTAAAAACATATTATGAAACACAAAATCATAACGATATAAATATTCAAAAAGAAAAAGAATGTGATTTAGTATCTTTAAGAATAGCACAGATTTTAGAAGATAAAAGTTTTGGTTTTAGCCCTATTACATTAAAGAATATTCATAGATATTTATTTAAAGACATATATGATTTTGCAGGCAATTACAGAGATTATAATATTTCTAAAAAAGAACCTATTTTAAATGGTGAAACTGTAAAATATGTAAATTATCAAGATATAGAAAGCTATTTTGATTATGATTTTAAAAAAGAAAAAGAATTTGATTATTCAAAACTAAATAATGATGAATTAATTAAACATATTGCAAAATTCACTTCGAGCATTTGGCAAGTACATCCATTTGGAGAAGGCAACACAAGAACAACAGCAGTATTTATTGAAAAATATCTTAATAATATGGGATTTGATATTAATAATGATATGTTTAAAGAATATAGTTTATATTTTAGAAATGCACTAGTTCGAAGTAACTATGGAAATATTCCAAAAGGAATCTATCCTATATTTGATTATTTAATAATGTTTTTTGAAAATCTATTACAAAATAAAAACAATGAATTAAAAAATAGTGAACTATATGTAAAAAAACTATTTGAAAATAATAATTAAAAGGTGAAAAAATGATTTATATAACAGGAGATACACATAGAGATTTTAAAAGAATTGTTTTGTTTTGCTATAAATATAATACAAGCAAAGAAGATATTTTAATTATACTTGGCGATGCTGGAATAAACTATTATGGAAAATTAGATAATGAATTAAAAGAACAGCTAAATTCATTGCCAATTACATTATTTTGTATACATGGTAATCATGAAAATAGACCTGAAAATATACTAACCTATCAACAAAAACAATTTTTAGATGGACAAGTTTATGTTGAAGAAAAATATCCAAGTATAATATTTGCAAAAGATGGCGAAACATATAATTTTAACAATACTAGAGTTTTAGTAATTGGTGGAGCTTATAGTGTAGACAAATATTATAGAATTGCTAATGACTGTAATTGGTGGCAAGATGAACAACCAAGTGAAGAAGTAAAACAAAAAATCTTAAATAAAATACAGGAAGATAATATATTTGATATCGTTTTGACTCATACTTGCCCATATAAATATATTCCTCGTGAAGTTTTTCTTTCAGGAATTAATCAATCTACAGTTGATAATTCTACAGAACATTTTTTAGATAAAGTTGAAAAAAGATTAGATTATAAAAAATGGTATTGTGGTCATTACCATACAAACAAAAAAATTGATAAATTAGAATTTTTATTTGAAGATATAAAAGAATTAAATAAGCAGGATTAGGAGATATTACAAACCCACCCCATGGTCTGTATAATATGCACTTAATCCTGCTTTTTCAATTTCTTCAATGCTTGCTCCTTTTGTTAATTGGTGTACAATAGTACCAACCATTTCTAAGTGAGCTAATTCTTCTGTTCCATTATGATATCAATTATTATATTGTGACTTGTCAGTAATAAAAATTTAGTAATATAGCTATAAATAAAGTCTTAATAAATAACAAACAAATATAATATTTATATTATATTTGGATAAAATACTCCTATGGAGGATTATGTTATGTTTAAACCTGAAACTATTTATTTTGAAAAAGATATTATTAATTATACATTAGGAAAAGAATTAATGAAAAAGTACAAAGAAATTCCTAAAATACAAATTGAAAATCATAATAACATTGAAGAAATGAGGACAAAATCAAATAAAGAATTTCCATACATGAAAAGAAATTTAATTATAGGTACAAGAAAAACACATAAATTTATCCCAAACAACAAAACATCTGATTTTTTAGTACCATATACATCTTCTGGTTGTACAGCTTCATGTCTATATTGTTATTTGGTATGTAATTATAATAAATGTGCATATTTACGCTTATTTGTAAACAGAGAGGAAATGTTAGAAAAAATAATAAAAAAAGCTAATAAGTCTGAAAAAAATATAGTATTTGAAATTGGAAGTAATAGTGATTTAATTTTAGAAAATGCTATTACTGGAAATCTAAAATGGACGATTGAAAATTTCAAAAATGTTAATAATGGTTTTTTAACATTCCCCACAAAATTTGATATGGTAGATGATATATTACCATTAGACCATAAAGGCAAAATCACAATCCGCATAAGTGTTAATCCTAGTGAAGTTATTAATAAAGTTGAATTTGGAACATCAAGTTTATCCAACAGAATTCAAGCAATAAATAAATTAAAAGAAGCTGGATATAATGTAGGAATTTTAATTGCACCAGTCATATTTCTTGATAATTGGCAAAGTTTATATTTAGAATTAATTAAAAAACTAAATTTAGAATTATCTAAAAAAGTAAAAAAAGATGTATTCTTCGAAATAATATTTATGACATATAGCTATGTACACACAAAAATAAATGAAGAAGCTTTTCCCAATGCAATAAATTTATATGATAAAAATAAAATGACAGGAAGAGGCATGGGAAAATATTGGTATAAAAATAATATTAGAGAAGAAGGAAAACAATTTTTTATTGATATTATGCATAAATTTTTTCCTCATAATACAATTGAATATATTGTGTAACAATGTTGGTTACTTTAGCAACTGTTTTTATAGATTCAAATGAATCCCATTGTGTATCTGTTATTAATGTTACAAAATTTAATCCTAATATATATTTTTCACCAAATTGTAATGCATTACTTAATCCAAATAAAAATATTAAGAAAAATAGAGACTATCGTAAAAGTTGTGTAAATCGGATTTCCTTCCGATTGATAACTTAAA
>CANAUI010000063.1 GCA_947364715.1 uncultured Clostridium sp. | reverse complement strand
TAATTATGTGTCTTTTTATTTATCCAAAAACGGTAATTTAATTTTACCATTTATACCCATCATTTGAGATTAAATGGTTAGCAGGCTTAAATTCAACTCTCCTTTTTAAAGGAGGTAATGCATTGTGAATTTTATGTGAATTTTTGAAATGAAGAAAATCAAAGAAAAGCGATAGAAAATGCAAAAAAAACCAACATTTTCTATCGTTTTTTTCTATAAAAACTATTGCAAATTTTGTTCTTTATTGTTATGATTAGATAGAATAAAATATATAATAGAATATTATGCAAAAATATATAAGGAGAGCAAAAGATGATTGAATTTAGAAATGTTACAAAGACATACGATACAGGTACAAAAGCAGTAAAAAACGCCAATTTTACAATTGACAAAGGTGAATTTGCTTTTTTAGTTGGTACTTCAGGAAGTGGGAAATCTACTTTAATTAAATTAATTTTAAAAGAAGAAGAACCAAGTTCAGGAAATATTATTATCAATGGAAAAGATACTACATTTTTAAAACCAAATAGAATTCCATATTTAAGAAGAAGCATGGGGGTTGTATTTCAAGATTTTAGACTATTACCAGATAAAACTGTATATGACAATGTTGCATATGCAATGTATATTGTAAGAGCAACACCAAGACATATTAGAAGACAAGTTCCAATGGTACTTTCATTAGTTGGATTAAGTGGAAAAGCAAAAATGTATCCAAATGAATTATCAGGAGGAGAACAACAAAGAGTTGCATTGGCGAGAGCTTTAGTAAATAATCCATCTATGCTAATTGCAGATGAGCCAACAGGAAACTTAGACCCAAATACAGCATGGGATATTATGACATTATTAAATGATATTAATATGAGAGGAACAACAGTTGTTGTTGCAACACATGCTAAAGATATTGTTGACAAAATGAAAAAAAGGGTTATTCATATTAGAAAAGGTGAAATCATAAAAGATGATAAAAAAGGTGGGTATGAACTGTGAAATATAATATATTAGGATATTTAATTGGAGAAGGATTTAGTAATGTATTTAAAAACAAAAAATCAACTGGAGCATCACTAATGATTATGTGGGCAACAATGATTATTTTTGGTGTATTTTTAATATTAAGTCAAAACATTAATCATTTTGTAAAAGAAGTAGCAGAAGAACAAGGAATTCAGGTGTTTGTTACAGATGAAGCTACAGAAGAACAAATTCAAAAACTAGAAGAAGAAATCAATAAAATAGAAGGTGTTAACACTATAGAATATGTGTCAAAAGAAAAAGCATTAAATCAGATGAAAGAAAGATTTGCAGGAAATGAAGAATTATTAGATGGATATGAAGGAGAAAATAACATCTTTACAGCTTCATATGTTGTAACATTGACAGATTTAAACCTAAATACACAAGTACAAGAACAAATTTCTAAACTGGAAAATGTTAAAAAAATAACAAATGCTAATGAAGTAATCGCAACTTTAATAGATTTTGCAAATGGAGTAAAAATTGTAACAGGAGTTATATTAATATTATTGGTAATTATCTCTATATTTATCATTGCAAATACAATAAAATTAACAGTACATGCTAGAAGAAAAGAAATTTCTATAATGAAATATGTTGGAGCAACTAATGGATTTATCAGATGGCCTTTTATTGTAGAAGGTATGATTATTGGAGTAATTGCAAGTGTTATTTCTATACTTGTTATAGCAGTTGCCTATAATTTCATAGCAGAACAAATGGTAAATTCTCATTTTATGAGAACAGTTGGCATTAGTTTGGTAGGATTTTCAGAAATGTTTAGTTCAATCATATTTGTATATATGTTATTAGGAGTAGGAATAGGAGCCATAGGAAGTATTATTTCTATGAGAAAATATTTAAAAGTATAAAGGAGTAGAGCATGCGTAAATTTTCATGTATTGTTTTAGCTTTTATCATCATATTTACATATATAACAACTGTATATGCAGAAGATAATACAATAAATAGCACAGATAGTGGTCTAACAGATTTAGAAATACAGCAAAAAGATTTACAAGACCAAATACAACAATCTCATGAAGAATTAAAAGAAGTACAAAGTCAGTTATCAGAAAATTTACAACAAATTGAAAAATTAGATGAAAAAATTAGGACATCAGAAATTGAAATAGAAGAACTGGATACAAAAGTACAAACATTACAAGAAGAGATAGCAAATATTCAAGTACAATTAGATTTAGCAGAAAAAAATTATGAAAAACAAAAAGATATTATGGAAAAAAGATTAGTTGCTATTTATGAATCAGGAGATATTAGATATATAGATGTACTTTTTAAATCAAATAATATTTCAGAATTTTTATCAAATTATTATTTGATTTCAGAAATTACATCAGTTGATAAAAACTTATTAAATAATGTAGAAGCAGAAAAAAAGGAAATTGAGTTAGCAAAGAAAAAAATAGAAAAAAACCAAGAAACATTAGCAGTAGCTTTAAAAGCACAAACACAAACATCAACTGTTTTAAAAAATACAAAGACATTAAGAGAAAAATACATAACTAGATTATCAGATGAGGAAAAAGCAAAGCAAGTTCAAATTGACGAAATAACACAACAATATCAAAATGTAAATAATCAAATATTAGCACTTGCAAGACAAGGATTGGATACAAATTATATAGGTGGTGTATTAGCTTGGCCAGTACCAGGATATACCAAAATTACTTCAAATTATGGTATGAGAGTACATCCAATTACAGGACAGTATAAATTACATACAGGTGTAGATATTAGTGCACCAATGGGAGCAAATTTTGTTGCAGTTAATGATGGTATTGTAACAAAAGCTGAGTATAATACAGCATATGGAAATATGGTTATAATAGACCATGGTGGTGGGATTTCTACACTATATGCACATGGTTCAGAAATTTTAGTAACAGTAGGACAAACAGTCAAGAAAAATGAAGCCATTTTAAAGGTAGGCTCAACAGGATATTCAACAGGACCACATGCACATTTTGAGGTTAGAATTGGAGGAGTGGTAACAAATCCGTTACCATATATTACAAATGGGCTTGTCCCAGGAGCAGAAACTGAAGAAGACTCGCAAGAAGAAAAAGATATAATAATGCAATATTAAAAAAACAAATGTAAGAAGAAAAGGAGAAAAACGAAATGAAAAAAATAGTATCTAAAATTGTAGGAATAATTATGATAACAGCTATAATATCACAATTTAATGTAGTATGTGCTGTAACAAAGTCAGAATTAAATGCAAGTAATAATGAAACAAATCAAAAAATAAAAGAAGCAAAAGAAGAATTAAAAAATATTAATGCAGAAAAATCAGAAATATTACACCAAGTAGAAGATTTAATTATGCAAATTTCATCTACACAATCAGAAATGGATGGATTAGATGCAAAGATAGAAGATATGAATTTACAAATAGAAGAAAGCCAAAAGAAATTAGATAAAAAGCAAGAGGAATATGATAATAAAAAAGAATTGTTAGAAAAAAGATTAGTAGCAACTTATGAAGCTGGAGGAACATCATTTTTAGATGTCTTATTTTCTTCAGATAGTTTAATAGATTTAATTTCAAATTATTATATGATATCTGAAATAACACAAAGTGATATGGAATTGATGGACAAAATAAAAAAAGAACAAGAAGAAATAAAAGTAGCAAAGAAAACTCTTGAAACAAGCAAACAAGAATTAGATAGTGCAAAAGCACAAAAACAACAAAAAGCAATAGAATTGAAAAATATTAAAACACAAAAAGATAGTTATGTGGTACAATTAAATGAACAAGAAAAAAATACACAAGCAGAATTAGAACAATTTGAAAAAGATAAAAGAGATATACAAGCACAATTAGCAGTTATTGCAAAACAAGAAGCAGAAAATGCTAGTAATTCAAATACATCTAAAGTTCCAAATAATCCAAGTTCTAGTGGATATATTAGACCAATAGTAGGGTATAGTATTACAACTGGTTG
This sequence comes from uncultured Clostridium sp., assembly GCA_947364715.1. Lineage (GTDB taxonomy): Bacteria > Bacillota > Clostridia > TANB77 > CAG-508 > CAG-269. The sequence goes on along the minus strand of CANAUI010000063.1, from coordinate 3,909 downwards.
GATGGGATATAGAAATCATACAGGAGTAGATTATAGTGGTGCAGGAATTTCAGGAAAACCAATATTAGCTGTAAAATCTGGAACAGTAATTACTTCAACAGCATTGAAGAATCCAAATGGAACATATAAAAGTTATGGAGAATATATCGTTATAAATCATCATGATGGAACAATGACATTATATGCACATGGTGCACCAGGCTCAAGATTGGTAAGCCCAGGACAGTCTGTTAGCCAAGGTCAACAAATTATGAGTGTAGGAACTACAGGGAATTCAACAGGATATCATTTACATTTTGAAGTAAGAATTAATGGAGCACCAGTTAATCCAACACCATATTTACCTTAATTTATAAATCTATGCATATGTTTTATGCATAGATTATATGTTTATATTATAATTTTTATATAGAAATTCCTGTTTTGGAATTTGTAATTGGATTGTGAAATATAATAAATATAGATATTTTCGTGGAAAGGAAGAAAAATAATGGAAGATAAGAAGACATATCAAGTATATAGAACAATAATGCTTATTATTTTAGTAGCATTTATAACTTTTATACTAACATCAGTAGGATTTTATCAATATTTTGTAAAAGGAGAGAACTCAAATAAATATTTAACAGTAAGGTCATTTAGTAGTAAAAATAAAGATATTTCACAAACATTAAATAATTATCGAGCAGTAATAGACAAATATTATTTGGGAGATGTAGATGAAGAAAAATTAAAAGAAGGTGCAATAAAAGGATATATTGAAGGATTAGGTGATTTATATACAGAATATATTTCTAAAGATGATATGCAAGATTATATACAAGATACAATGGGAAACTTTGTAGGAATTGGTGTATATATGGTAAAAGATACCAGAACTAATCAAATAATGATATTAACTCCGATAAAAAATAGTCCAGCTGAAAAAGCAGGAATCCAACCAGGTGATTACATTATAGCTCTTAATGAACAAGAATGTACAGCTGATGATATGACAGCAATTTCGACAAAAATTAAAGGAGAAGAAGGAACAACAATTAAATTAAAAATTTTAAGAGGAGAAGAAATATTAGACTTTGAAATTGCAAGAGAAAATATTATAGTAAACCCAGTAGAGGGAGAAATATTAGAAAATAATGTAGGATATATAGAATTTACATCTTTTGATGAAGACACAGCTGAAGAATTTAAAAACAAATTTGAAGAATTACAAAAACAAGGAATTACTTCTTTGATTATTGATTTAAGAAATAATGGAGGGGGAATTGTTGATAAAGCTTTAGAAATAGCAGGATATGTCGCAGATAAGGATTCTACCTTATTATATGAAGTAGATAAAAATAATAATGAAAAAATAGAAAAAAACAAAAAAAATCCAATTATTAATATGCCTGTAATAATATTAACAAATGAAAATACAGCAAGTTCGTCTGAAATACTGGCAGGTGCATTAAAAGATTTAGGAAAAGCTAAAATAGTAGGAACAAAAACATATGGTAAAGGAGTTATTCAACAAATATTAACACTTCCAGATGGTAGTGGGTTAAAAATAACAACTGCAAAATATTTAACACCAAATAGAATAGAAATTAATAAAATAGGTATTGAGCCAGATGAAACTGTGGAATTACCTGAAAGTGTAGAGAGTTTACTAAATGTTGATAGAAATCAAGATACACAATTACAAAAAGCCATAGATATGTTGACAGAATAAAAAATAATAAGAAAAAGGTAAGGTTAGAAAATTTAATCAAACCTTTGTGAGGAGAATGAGTTAAAAAATGAATTTACCAAATAAATTAACCATATTTAGGATGATATTAGTACCAATAATGGTAATTATACCATTTTTAGGAATAGAAGGAAATTTATGGGGAATACCAATTACATATTTAATCATTGATTTTATATTTATATTAGCGTCATTAACAGACAAACTAGATGGATATATTGCAAGGAGCAAAAATCAAATAACAACTTTTGGGAAATTTTTAGACCCATTAGCTGATAAAATATTAGTATTATCAGCAATGCTAATGTTAGTTGAAATGAATAAATTACCAGCTTGGATACCAATAATTGTATTGGCAAGAGAATTTTTAGTATCTGGATATAGATTAATTGCAGTAGAAAAAGGTGGGGAAGTTATTTCTGCTTCAAAATGGGGAAAATTAAAAACTGTTACTCAAATGATAGCAATTATCTTAGCATTTTTAGATTTACAAGTATTTGGAGAATGTTTTAAAGGAACTTTACAAGGTGCCGATTTTGTATTAAATGTAGCTGTTACAACTATGATGATTATACAAACTATTGCAACTATATTTTCTGGAGTGGACTATATTAGAGATATAAAAAAATATATGAAAGATTAAAAAAATGAAATTTGTATTGACAAATTTTATTTTCTGCCGTAAGATATGAAAGTACAAAAAATACTACATAATTCAAGGAGGAATTACTATGGAAGAAAAAGAAGTTATATTAACACAAGAAGGGTATAATAATTTAGAAAAGGAGTTAAACTTTTTAAAAACTCAAATGAGAGCTGATATAGCAGAAAGAATAAAAGTAGCTTTAGGTTTTGGGGATTTATCAGAAAATTCAGAATATGATGAAGCAAAAAATGCACAAGCAGAAAATGAAGTAAAAATAGCTGAACTAGAAAATAAATTAAGACATGCAAAAATCATAGATGAAAAAGATATAGATACAGAAACAGTTCAAATTGGTAACAAAGTTAAAGTATTAGATATTGAATTTGACGAAGAAATAGAATATACTATTGTAGGGTCAACAGAAGTAAATTTAGCCGAAAATAAAATATCAAATGAATCACCTTTAGGAACAGCGTTATTAGGTGCTAAGGAAAACCAAACTGTTGAAGTAAATGCACCAGCAGGTGTTATGAAATATAAAATAATATCTATAAAAAAATAAGCAGAAATTAAAGCTGTCAACACATTTTAAGTTGACAGCTTTTTGAGTATTAACATTTTAAACTAGTTTCTAATGCTAATTTTATCATATTATCTAATCCTTTTTCTCTTTCTTGAGATGTAGCAGATTTTGTTTCAAATCTTGAATCAACAACTGTCATTAAACAAGTTGCTTTTTTATTTAACATTTGTGCATTATAACATAGAGCAAAAGCTTCCATTTCTGCACTTAAAGGATAAAAGTTTTGTTTATGTATTCTATTTATAAATTTATCAAAATCTTCTTGTGTCATATATGGGTCAAATACATCATTACATAAAGTATCTCCCTCAATAAGGTTTATATTATTTTCAGTAGCAACTTTTTTAATATTTTCATTCAATTCAGTACTAGTATTAATAATATGACAATTATCATTATGAAAGCTTAAAGCATAGGTACTTTCTGTAAAAATAGATTTTGATAAAATAATATCAAATAAATTTAAATCAGGAACATATGCTCCACAAGAGCCAATTCTAATAATATTTTCAACATCATAAAATTTGAATAATTCATAAGAATAAATTCCCATACTAGGCATTCCCATCCCAGAAGCCATAATGGTTATTTCTTTTCCTTTATATTTACCTGTATAAGCATAAATATTTCGTACTTGATTTACTAATTTGTAATCTTCTAAGAATTTTTCAGCAATATATTTTGCTCTAAGTGGGTCACCTGGCATGATGACAGTTTTTGCAATATCTCCTAAATTTGCTTCATTATGTGGTGTAGACATAATTAATACCTCCTCTTATAATATTATATATATTTTAAAAATAGTATAGCAATAACATAATGGAAAAGCAAGTAAAAATGTAAATATTGTCATAATAAGGATTATAAGATAATGGTTGCTCTTAAATATACAATAAAAAAGTTGATATATAAATATTTTTAAACCATTATCTTGTAACTAATAAGGGA
>CANAUI010000062.1 GCA_947364715.1 uncultured Clostridium sp. | reverse complement strand
CCTAGCATTTCATAATACTAGGTATTAACACAAATTTTTAAGCGATTGCCATAAATCCCTTGATTTTTATTGAAAAATATAGTAAAATATATAAAGTTTTGTAATAGTATTTGAAAAATGAAAGGAGAAATGAAAATGGCATCAGTATATTCAGCAGGAGATTTTAGAAATGGAACAACATTTGAAATGGAGGGCAATGTATATAGAATTGTAGAATTCCAACATGTAAAACCAGGAAAGGGGTCTGCTTTTGTAAGAACAAAATTAAAAAATGTTATCACAGGAGCAACTTTAGAAAAAACTTTTAACCCATCAGACAAATTCCCAGCTGCACAAATAGAAAAGAAAACAATGCAATATCTATATAATGACAGTGGATTATATTATTTCATGGATAATGAAACATATGACCAAATACCATTAAATGAAGAACAAATAGGTGATTGTTTAAAATATTTAAAAGAAAATATGGAAGTAACAATTGTTTCATATAAAGGAAATGTATTTGCAGTAGAACCACCAATATTTGTTGAATTAGAAGTTACATATACTGAACCTGGATTTAGTGGAAATACAACAACAACATCAGGAAAACCAGCAAAATTAGAAACAGGTTTAGAAATTCAAGTACCATTATTTGTTGAAATTGGAGACATCTTAAGAATAGACACTAGAACAGGCGAATATATGGAAAGAGTATAGAAAGGTGAATCTTAATGGCTAAACTAAGAGAAGAATATAATAATTTTATAAAGGACATGGAAAAAAACTTAAAAAACAAAGAAGATTTAGAATATATAAAAGTAAGATTTTCAATGTTTGTAGATAAAATAATAGATGAAATAGATATGATTTTAGACTATAAAACAAAAAAAATGAGTGAACTAGAGCAAAAACAAAAAGAAATTGATGATAAAATGAGCAAAATGCAACAAATAATTGATAACATAGAAAAAGACATATATTCTGATGAAGGTTTTGACTTTGAAATTATTTGTCCATATTGTGATAATCAATTTGTAATAGATGTTGATGAAGATAAAACCGAAGTAGAATGTCCTAATTGTAGTAATATTATTGAACTAGATTGGTCAGGAGATGTAGAAGAAACTTCAAATTGTAATGGAAGATGTTCAGGTTGTCATGGTTGTGATGAAGAAAATGAAGAAAAACAACAAAGTAACAAAAAACAATCAACAGAAAATGAAGATAAAAAAGAAGAAAATAATGATGACGATATGTAAATAAGTATTAAAAGTGCCACAAATATTTTTATGTGGTACTTTTAGTTTACAAAAAATATTTAAAATCTTTTCTCAAATTTCTATTTTTATTAAAAATAATACTATTATAGTATTTAAACATAGTTTTTCTAAAAGAAATTTAAAGGATTTTGATAATTATTATCAATTCTAACTCCGAAATGAAGATGAGTTCCTGTAGTAGCACCATTTGTTGGTTTACCAGTTGAATCAAAATATTGGTTACCTTTTACTCCATAAACATATTTAGGACCTACATGTCCAATAACTTGTCCTTGTTTTACTATATCTCCGACTTTTACAATATAATTAGGAGAACAATGACAATAAGTAATTTTGTAATTATCAAATGAAAGAGTAATAGTATATCCTCCAGCACCTAAAAATTGAGTAAATGTAATTTCTCCATCAGATATAGCAATCAATTTTGTTCCTTCTGGTGCTGGAATATCAATGCCTGAATGAGATGAAGAGGCTCCAGATGTTGGAGAAGTTCTTTTGCCAAAAAAAGAGCTAATTTTAGTATAACCAGGAATGGGCCAAACAAATCCGTTTGGATTGATAGAAATAATTTCAGAATTTAAAGTGTTTTGATAATTAAAACTGTTCGAGTTTATTATAGGGGTAAAAAAAGTGGTAATAAATATAATGATAAAAATAAGTATGTAAATAAAAGATTTGATATGTGTAAAAATGCAAATCACCTCACTAAATTTTATTATAATTTGATTTTGTTATGAATTAAAAATAGAAATGATATAAAATATTACTTGATTATCGTAATTTTAACATATTAAGTTTCTTATTGCAATAATTTTTGTAACATTTTCACTTACTAGTAATATATTACAATAGTAGTAATTTTGAGCAAATAATAAAAGCACCACATATGTGTAATTTTACATTATAATTTATTTATTAAAAAAAGCTAATAATTTTATTAAAAAATCTTGATAAAATTCTTTTTTTGTGCTAATATAATAATTGTTCTAATTAAAATATTTATAGGGGTATAGTGTTAATGGTAGCACATCGGTCTCCAAAACCGCCTGTGAGGGTTCGAATCCTTCTACCCCTGCCATATTTCCCTAATAGGAACCTTATTTGTTTCAATGGTGGTTTCATAGTTAGGGAATTTTTTAGTAAAAACGATTAAAATTTTATATGTACTTGATTTTTAGTAATTCTAGTTGTTATCAATTTTAATTCTGATTAACTTTTAGAAAAAAATCTATATTAATATAGAAAGTAGGTAAATAATGGATTTAGAAAAGAAAGATAATAATTCAATGATTATTAAATATTAAAATACAGATAATGTATTAGAAGATATTTGTTCTATTATAGATTCTGCAAAGAATTATGCTTATCAATCAGTTAATAGGGCTTTAGTAGAAAGAAACTGGTTAATAGGATATAGAATTGCAGAAGAAGAATTAAAACGATAATTTTTATGAAATTTTTGATGGTGTTAGAAAATAGATGTATTAAGGAGCATATAAAAATGCTCCTTTTCATCTTTATTTTGATTTACTTTACATCAAAAATTATATCATGTAGATATTTTATTAACTTAGATACTTCTATATCATATATTTTTCTTGAACACTCTAATTGTAAAAGTTCACTTCTTAAATTAGGTAATAATTCTAAAATGCTGTTACACTTGTTTTGTTCTTTTATACACTGTTTCCAACGACCAATTCCAATAAAATCTATTTTATCTGCATCTTTCACTATTATTCCCTCTAAAGTTTCTGGCATATCATAGCAACTATGTTTATAAATTGCTAAATAACATTGTTCTATAATTTCATCATCATATTGCAATTTTTTCATTTCTTCTTTTAACATATTAGTGCTTAGCAAAGCATGGTCTTTTTTTGTATACTTCTTCCCACATCATGCCAATATGCTGAAATAATGCAAACCTCTTTATTAGCGCTTTATCTATTAAATTTTTATTTTTTTCTATTATAAGATTAATTTCTTCTTAAAACATATTTTTCTTCTCCTTCTATTTAACAAATTCATAATTATCAGTTGGTAATTTTGCACCACTTCTTTTTAATAACTCAAATTCGTCATATTCTGTCATTCCATAAGTTTTTAGAATTTCTTTAATTTCTGGACGATTTTCATTAGGCAGTCTTGTTGCAAAATTAGCAAACAACTGAGGATTTTCATAGGTCGCATTAATTTGAGGAAATGCAACTAATAACTTAAATCCTACTTTTTGTGCTTCTTTTACGTTTTCTAAAATATATTTAAAATAAAATTTTCCATTTTCTTTATATAATGTAGCTACTTTATATTTATCTCCTGTATTTACATCTTTCCAAATTAAATATACTAAATCTCTTTCCATTGTTTTACACCCCACTATCTAAATTATATATATTAATAATCCTATTCTTTCTGTCAATTATAAACTTTCTTAGTAAATTTTTCATTTTTTCACTTATAATATCATTATTAAAATTACACAATATATTTTCTATTGATTCTTCATTTATTTTTTCTTTTATATTTTCTACAAAGTCTATTGTATCACCATAATATGTATTTCTTATATTTGTTATCAATTCAAAATGTCTTATTGGTCTTGTGTCTTCCCAACCTATAGTTGATTTTGATTTTGTATTAATAATAGCTTCATATTGCATATTATCTCTTAAGATTGTATCTATATCACTTTCATTAATATATGAGCATAATGATGAGCCATTATCATATAAAGGTGATATATCCCAATGAAATATAAAATAATGTTCTTTATAATCCATAGAATGAATTTCTCCCCAATTGCTATGATGTCTATCGCTATTTCCTATCAAGCAATCAAATATAATCATTTGCAAAATCTTTTTCATTTCAATTGTCTCAGGTAAACTATTTTCAATCATTTGTATTGAATATTTATCTCCTGAATATTCATCTAATAATTTATTTTTGTTGTAATATGGATATTTACCTAATATAAATTCTACTCCTTCAGTAAGTGAAGTAATATCATCAAGTATATTATAGCTCATTGAGCCAATTCTTCCTTTATATGTACCTATATCAACTCTAGCACATTCTACATTTATTAGTTTTCCAATTTCCGTTGCAAGTTTTTCTGCCCAATATTCTCCTGTTATTGTTCCATCATTTTTAACTTTTGGAAATTTGAAAATACCTTTTTCCTTAGTCTCTGGATTAATAAGCCATATCTTTTCACTTGTACCACTACCAAACTTTCCAGATTCAATATCTTCTATCCAATTATCGAAGTTCTTTAATTCAAACATTCAATTCCTCCAATCTATTTATTCTTGGCTCTACTCTTATAAACATTCGCTTGATTTCTACATTGTGGACTACAATATTCTGCTTTTAAATTATCTGAAGCAAAAGGTTTGCCACAGTGTTTACACATTTTTACTGTTTTTCTTTCGCTTGTTTCATTTAATGCAAACATTGTATCTATTGCAAGCTTTAAAGAATTAAAGTTCCACTCTAAAACAGGTGGGTATTCTTTATTACTATGCATTAATATTCTACAGGCAATCTTTGAAGCATTAAAGTTCTCTATGTAATTATCATATTTTTGCCTTGTATAAGCATTTTCTACTTTACTATAATTTTCTATTGCCTCAAATGTTAAATATAATCTTCTTGCATAATCCATAATCCAAACTACACCTTCTGAATAGGCTTTTGAAAATACTACTGCATATTCTCCTGGTCTATCTATAAAAGCAAGTGGATTTGCTTCATTTTCTATTGATAATTCTAAAATTTCCCCTTTTGCATTTTCTTTTATTGTAACTTTTTGTTTCTTCTCACATTTTAGAAATAACCTTATGTATTCTCCAGCTAGTAATGTTTCTTTATTACATACTACATTTCCTGCAGGTAAGTATACTTTACTTTGTTTTACGATATCTGTATTTAATGGCAAATATGTTAATTCTCCTAATAACCCATATTTCTTTACAAACTCCATAATTTTCTCTTCTGCTAATTTTAATTCATCATTTTCTACATCTCTTCCTATAAGTAGTATATCTACTAATATACTATCAGAAACATTAAATGGGTCATACATTGCAACTTTAGAGTCTTCCTTTGGTGTTATATATATCGATTTATCTATTTCTCTTAGTTCATAATCACTATATTTAAACCAAAAAGTCTTGAAATTTCCTGTATTATTCTTTCTCATCTTCACTCTCCCAAAAATTTTAAAAAAATTTATATGTAATACTTGGCAAGTACTAATTATTACTGTGTTATATATTAGTAATTACTTGTTTAGTTATCATATTACATTTTATAATTGATAACATTTATCAAGTTATTACTATTATATAGTTTTTATAGATAATAGTCAAGTTTTGTTTGGAAATTTTATCTAAAAGTCTTTAGGATTTTTGTATCTAAAAATCGACAAACAAAAATACAACTAATTGAAAGGTGGAAATCTTTTGGATAAAAAAGAGCGAATTTTAGATTTATATTTTAATAAACATTTAAAGCAAAAGGAAATTGCTGATATTACGAATACTTCTCAACAATATATTTCTAAAACTATTAATGAAAGTGAATTAAATAAACTATTTGAAATATCTAAAAATGACCCACTAAAACTTATTATTCTGATTACTGCTTTTTATGGATTAAGACGAAGTGAAGTTAAAAATAATATGAGGCATATTCGTTTCCACGATTTAAGACATTCTTGTGCAAGTTTGTTACTTGCTAAAAATATTCCTATGAAATCAATTCAAGAGTGGCTTGGTCATTCTAATTTTTCTACTACTGCAAATTTTTAGGCGCTTTACAATTATGTTAGATATTTGTTAGATGTTGGAACTAATCTCGGCACTATCAAATATCTAAACATTACTATTTTCAATATATTTAAGATTTACATATAAAAAAATCCATTTAGATTTTGATATGTATGTAGAATGTAAGATTTTTTTATAAAATTATTGACTTTTTTTAGTAAAGATAATAAAATATATAAAATTGAATATCTACAGTGAAGAAGAAAAAGTACAGTAACATTTATTTTAGAGAGTTGGTGGTGGTGTGATACCAATAATAAATGAGTATGGGGAGCTTTGGAGTAGATTAATAATTAAGGTGCTTAAAACTTTTGGTTTTAGGAAATAGGGTGGAAACGCGGAATATAACTTTCGTCCCTAGCTATGCTAGGTATGGAAGTTTTTTGTTTTAAATTGATTAAATTCAGCATCTTGCACATTTTCATTTCATTTATCAAACTTCGATGTATAAACATACACTTTCAGTTCGATAAATTTATAAAAATGCACAATATACTAAATTTAATCAATTTAATAGAGTAGAGATATAAATTCAGCATCTTGCACATTTTCATTTCATTTATTAAACCTCGATGTATAAATATACACCTCTAGTTCGATAAATTTAATGTATTGCATATTTTTTGTCTACTGAACAAAAAACTTCATATATTAGTAAATAAAATTAAAAGGAGGAATTGTTATGTTAAAATCAATGGATACTTTAGTAGCGCTTTGCAAAAATAGGGGATATATTTATCCAGGCTCAGAAATTTATGGAGGATTAGCAAATACTTGGGATTATGGACCTTTAGGAAATGAATTAAAAAATAATGTAAAAATGGCATGGAAAAAGAAATTTATTCAAGAAAGCAAGTATAATGTAGGATTAGATGCTGCAATTTTAATGAATCCAACAACATGGGTAGCATCAGGACATGTGGGGGGATTTTCAGACCCATTAATTGATTGTAAAGAATGTAAGACAAGACATAGAGCAGACAAATTGATAGAAGAATGGGCACATAATAATGGAAAAGATATGATTGCAGATGGTATGTCTGATAAAGAATTAATAGATTTTATTAATGAAAATAAAATACCATGTCCAAATTGTGGAAAAACAAATTTTACAGATATTAGAAAATTTAATTTAATGTTTAAAACATTCCAAGGAGTAACAGAAGAAGCAAAATCAGAGATATATTTAAGACCAGAAACAGCACAAGGTATATTTGTTAATTTTAAAAATGTTATGAGAACAACTAGAAGAAAATTACCAATGGGAATTGCACAAATAGGAAAAGCTTTTAGAAATGAAATAACACCTGGAAACTTTACATTTAGAACAAGAGAATTTGAACAAATGGAACTAGAATTTTTCTGTAAACCAGGAACAGATTTAGAATGGCATACATATTGGAAAGAATTTTGTAAAAAATGGTTATTAGATTTAGGAATGAAAGAAGAAAATATTAGATTAAGAGACCATTCAAAAGAAGAATTATCACATTATAGTAATGCAACAACAGATATTGAATTTACTTTTCCATTTGGTTGGGGAGAATTATGGGGAATTGCTGATAGAACAGATTTTGACTTAAAGAGTCATATGAATGTTTCAAAAGAAGATTTTACTTATACAGACCCAGAAACAAACGAAAAATATATACCATATTGTATTGAACCATCTTTAGGAGCAGATAGAGTTGCATTAGCATTTTTATGTAATAGCTATGATGAAGAAGAAATTGCAGAAGGAGATACAAGAATAGTGTTACATTTACATCCAGTATTAGCACCATTCAAAATAGCAGTACTTCCATTATCTAAAAAATTATCAGAAAAAGCACAAGAAATATATGAAAAATTATCAAAGAAATTTATGTGTGATTATGATGAAGCAGGAAGTATAGGAAAAAGATATAGAAGAGAAGATGAAATTGGAACACCATATTGTTTAACTGTAGATTTTGATACACTTGAAGATAATACAGTAACTATTAGAGATAGAGATACTATGGAACAAATTAGAATCTCAATTGATGAAGTAGAAAAATGGTTACAAGATAAATTAGAATTTTAATGGTATATATATAAGTGAAAACGAAATGTAAATACTAATATAAAATATATTAGATATATTTGAAAAAATAATATTATGAATAAAGGAATATTTAGGTAAAAATATACTTAAATATTCCTTATATGTTAATTATATAAATTTCTTTCATATAAATCTTGGATAAATACATCCTTTTCTTCAAAATTATCAATAAATCCTACTTTTGCTACATTATCATTAACTCCTTGAATCCATACAGGTCTATCATCATAAAAAACATCACACTTTTCTTTATTAGTTAATATAGAATTAATTCTAGTAATATCCATAACAAATCCCTCCAATAAAATTATACTAATTAAAATATATCCAAAAAGACACATATTTATTCTAATAAATAAAAGGTTGATAATAATTATTTACAAAATTAGAAATATGTATTAATATAAATTATAATAATAAGGAGAATGTATGAATTTTAAATATAAGAATTATGAAATAAAATTACAAGAAGATATAGAGCAATTGAAACAAGAGGTGCAAGAATTACAAAAACTAGCAGATTTAATAAAAAATGCTCCTCATTATAAGATTTTAGAAGGAAAAACTCAATTGATAGGAAAAAATAAAACTGAAAGTATGCGCTCTAGAAGTGAACACTCAGAGAATATTACCAAAATTGCTATAAGCTTTATAAAGGCATTATATGAAATTGTTGTTGATGATGAAATAAAAGATGATGATATTTATAAATTAAATTTAAAAAAGGAACTTCTATATGCTCAAATTATATCTAAATCACATGATTGGGGACATACACCATTTGGTCATTTAGGAGAAAGAGTTATTAATAAATTATTACAGTCAACAAAAATAGAGCCTAAGAATTTGAAAAAAATCTTGCAAAGAAAAAAAGAAATTTATGGTGAACAATATGAAATACAGCAAGGACATACATCTGATTATATTGATAGAATTAGCTTTGAACACAATGAGCAAAGTGCTAAATTAATGTATGATTTTGTAAAATTTAAAGATATTGATACAAAACTTGTTGATTTGCAAAGAATTATTAATGGCATTTTGGCTCATAGTACAAGTAGAGTAAAACAACAATATATACCAAATGATATTGTTTCACAAATAATCTATGGCAATCGCTTAAAAATTTATGTACAAAGTGAGAAAATATAGTATAATGTTT
>CANAUI010000061.1 GCA_947364715.1 uncultured Clostridium sp. | reverse complement strand
GGGATTCTGTATTTTCTATATGCTGCATTAAATGGTGTAACATTATCTGTTATATTTGCTGTTTTTGAATTAAACTCAATTATTTTCTTATTTATTGCTTCTGCTTTAATTTTTGGTATTTTAAGTTTAATTGGATATAAAACTAATAAAGATTTAAGCAATTGGCGTACTTATTTAAATGTATTTTTAATTATTGGTTTAATTCTTAGTTTAATTAACATTTTTATATTTAAAAGTTCTATGTTTAATTTAATATTAGATTGGGTAATTTTAGCTGTATTTTTTGGAGTTACCATTTATGATATTAACAAAATTAAAATGTTACAATCTGAATCTAATATTGACCAAGAAAAAATATATATTTATTGTGCAATGCAATTATATCTTGATTTTATAAATATTTTCTTAAGAGTTCTTTCTATTTTTGGAAAGAGAAAAAATTAAATTTAAAATATGTTAAATATTTAATATTAAAATTAACACTAAAAGGCATCAAAAGATGCCTTTTTTGTTATGTTAATTAGTTTTAATCTTCTTCAATTTCGAATTGAGAATTATATAAATCAGCATAAAATCCATTTTTAGCAAGTAATTCTTCATGTTTTCCTTGTTCTACAATATCTCCATGATTCATTACTAAAATTAAATCTGCATTTTTAATAGTTGATAATCTATGAGCAATAATAAAACTTGTTCTTCCCTTCATTAAATTATCCATTGCTGATTGTATTTGTATTTCTGTTCTTGTATCAATTGAGCTTGTTGCTTCATCTAATATTAATATTTTAGGGTCTGCTAATATAACTCTAGCAATTGTAAGTAATTGTTTTTGACCAGCTGATATATTAGTTGTTTCCTCATTAATTAATGAATGATATCCTTTTGGTAATGTTTTGATAAAATGATGAACATGTGCTGCTTTTGCTGATTCTACAACTTCTGTATCTGTTGCATCTTCTTTACTATATTTAATATTTTCTTCTACAGTTCCACCAAATAACCAAGTATCTTGTAAAACCATACCAAACATTTTGCGAAGTTCACCTCTATCAAAATCTTTTATATTATGACCATCTATCAAAATTTCTCCATTTGTAACATCATAAAATCTCATTAATAATTTTACCATTGTTGTTTTTCCTGCTCCTGTTGGTCCAACAATTGCTATTTTTTGTCCCTCATGTACATCTGCATTAAAATCTTGTATAATTGTTCTTTCTGTATCATATCCAAATTTAACATGTTTGAATTGTACATTTCCTTTTAATTTAGAAGTGTTTATATTTCCCTTAGTAGTTATTTCTTCTTCTGGTTCTTCTATAAATTCAAAAATTCTTTCTGCTGCTGCCATCATAGATTGTAACATATTGGAAATTTGTGCTAATTGATTAATTGGTTGTGTAAATTGTTTATTGTATTGTATAAAACTTTGTATATTTCCAACTGTAATCGTTCCTTTAATTGCTAGATATCCACCAGCTACTGCTACTGCTACATATCCTGCATTTGATATAAAGTTCATAACTGGAAACATTAAGCCTGACAAGAATTGTGATTTCCAACCAGAATGATATAATTCATCATTTGCTTTTTCAAAGTCTTTTGTTACTTTTTCTTCTGCATTAAATACTTTTACAATCTGTAATCCACTATATATTTCTTCTACTTGACCATTTACATGTCCTAAGTAATTTTGTTGTTTTATAAAATATTTTTGTGACTTTTTAACAATAAATGTTACTAATATTCCTGCTATTGGTAAAATAATTAATGAAATTAGTGTCATTTGCCAACTAATTGAAAACATCATAGCTAAAATACCAATAATAGTACATATAGATGTAATAATTTCTGTAACACTTTGGTTTAAGTTCATACTTAATGTATCAATATCATTAGTAATAATTGACAAAACTTCTCCATGTGTTTTTTTATCAAAAAATCTCATTGGTAATTTATTAATTTTTATAGCAATATCATTTCTTAATTTATAAGTAATTTTTTGTGCAACATTTGTCATTAAAAATCTTTGTACAAAAGAAAATATTGCACTTATAACATATAATCCCAATAATGTTAAAGCAATTTGAGCAACTTTTCCAAAATCTATTCCTGTTCCACCACTTAATTTGCCAACTAATCCATTAAATATTTCTGTTGTTGCATTTCCCAATATTTTAGGTCCTACAATCATAAATATTGTACTACCAATTGCAAATAACATAATTATTATAATTTGTATTTTATACTTTGCTAAATAAGAACTAATTAATTTTTTTGTTGTTTTTTTAAAATCTTTCGCTTTTTCTGTTGTTTGGCCTCCTTGAGGTCCTCCCATTGGTCCTGGCATATTACTTACCTCCTTTCTCGCCTAATTCTTCTTCTGACAATTGTGATAAAGCAATTTGCCTATAGGTTTCATTATCTTTCATTAATTCTTCATGTGTGCCAATTCCTACTATTTTTCCTTCTTCTAACACAATAATTTTATCTGCATTTAAAATAGTACTAATTCTTTGGGCAACAATAATTACTGTTTTATCTTTTGTCTTTGTTGCCAATGCTTCTCTTAATGTACTATCTGTTTTAAAGTCTAATGCTGAAAAACTATCATCAAATACAAAAATTTGTGGGTCTTTTGCAATAGCTCTTGCAATAGATAATCTTTGTTTTTGACCACCTGAAACATTTCCTCCACCTTGTGCAATTGGGTCTTGGTATTTATTTTCTTTTTCATTAATAAATTCTACTGCCTGTGCAATTTCTGCTGCTTCTTTCATTTTTTCATCTGACATATTTTGATTAGAATATTTAATATTTGATTCGATTGTTCCTGAAAACAACACACCTTTTTGTGGTACAAATCCAATAATGTTTCTTAATTCTTTTTGTGAAACATCTTTTACATTTACACCATCAATACATAATTCTCCACCTGTAACATCATAAAATCTTGGTATTAAATTAACAACTGTTGATTTTCCACTTCCTGTACTCCCTATAATAGCTGTTGTTTTTCCAGGCTCTGCTGTAAAATTAATATCCTCTAAAATTTCTGTATCTGCATCTGGATATCTAAAAGAAACATTTTTAAATTCTACTAATCCTTTTTTATTTGAATCAAATTTCTTAGTTTCTTTTTTATCTTTAATACTTGGTTCTTCTTCTATAACTTCATTAATTCTTCTTGCAGAAACAGAAGCTCTTGGAAGCATTATAGAAATCATAGATATCATTAAAAATGCCATAACTATTTGCATTGTATATTGGATAAATGCCATCATATCTCCAACTTGCATAAGTCCTTGCTCAACATTATGTCCTCCAACCCAAATAATTAATATCATGATTGAATTCATAACAAACATTAATAAAGGCATCATCATTGACATAGCTTTATTAACAAATAAGTTTGTTTTCATTAAATCTTTATTTGCTACATCAAATCTTTCTTCTTCTCTTTTCTCTTTATTAAAGGCTCTAATAACTGGTAAACCTGTAAGAATTTCTCTTGATACTTCATTTAATTTATCTATTAAATCTTGCAATTTTTTAAATTTAGGCATTGCAATAGCAAATAAAGTTCCTACAATAAATAAAATCGCAAGTATAGCAACTCCGATAATCCAAGCCATAGAATTATCTGAATTTGTTAAAACTCTAATAAAACCACCAACACCAATAATTGGAGCATAAACTACTACTCTAAATAATATAGTAATTAATTGTTGAATTTGTTGCACATCATTTGTACTACGTGTAATTAATGATGCTGTTGAAAATTGATTTAATTCTGCATTTGAAAATGTCATTACTTTTTTAAATACATTTTCTCTTAATATTCTTCCTAATTTTGCCGCTACTCTTGATGATAATAGCATAACAGATATTGCACATATCATTGTAATTAAGGCAATTCCTAACATTTGAATACCTTTTTTGAAAATATAACTATTTTGAATATTGTCTGTATTGATTCCAGAATTTATGTAGATTTGTTTTACTGATGAAATTGCTACTTGTTCTTTTATTGAATCATTCATTTCTTCTATTTGTTTTGTAAATTCTGTTAAAACTTGCTTTCTTTGTTCTTCTGGCATTTGTTTGATAATTTCTATTAAAGATATATTTCTCATATATTCTTTTTGTGTCTCTGGAACATTTTGTAATAATTTTTCTTTTACTTCATTTTCCATTTCTTCACTTGTAATAGTTGTCATTTCCATTAATGGATTTATGATAATTTCTGTTAAGTTCTTTTCTTGTTCTTCACTAATTTCTTTCAATACATATATTGTATCTTTTTTAATCTCATATTCTTTCCCAAAATATTCTTTTATATTTTTTTGTATATGCTTTTCTGATGATTTATATTCATTTTCATTATTTGCTGAAATTAAAGTATAGTTTTCTAATATTTCATCATCTTTATCTGTAAAGATAAGCATATTTTCCATGTCTTCTTTAGAGATAATTTTTGGAATAACACTTGTAATTCCTCCTGCTTGTATACCTTCATTCACTATTTTTGATGTATAATCTGGTAATGCTAAATCTGTTGTAGCTTGTACACATAGCAATATAACAATAATAATGACTGCTCCTAGTGACTTTTTTAAGTTTTTTAATACTTTTAGCATTTATCTTTCCTTCTCCCTCTTATTTAGATTTTTAGGTGTATTTATATTTTCTTTTTTAGTCCAAATAATTTACACCGTATTGCTTATTATATGTGACACAATATTATTAGTCAATATTTGTTTTGTAAATTTTTTGTGAACTATAATAATATGTGTTGCTATTCCCAGCTGATAAATATTATCTTTTTTCATCATCTCCTCGGTTTGATACATAGATTATAAATTCTAAGTTTTAAATAACCGAGCCTCTCATATATAGTATATAAAAATATCCCAATTCGAATTTAATCAACTAGGATATTTTTTATTTTTATCTAAACAATAACAATTATTTATTATTAACATATATTAACAATTTAATATATATTCTTACATTTTTCTAAATACGCCTGCAACTTTTCCTAATATTTCACAATCTGGTACTATTATTGGATTCATTGTAGAGTTTTCTGGTTGTAATCTAATATGACCTTCTTCTTTATAAAATGTTTTTACTGTTGCTTCATCTTCTATTAAAGCTACAACAATTTCTCCATTATTGGCTGTATTTTGTCTTTTTACAAGAATATAATCCCCATCTAATATTCCAGCTTCTATCATACTTTCTCCTCTAACTGTTAGCATAAAACTTTCAGAGTTTCCAACAAAATCAATTGGAATTGGGAATGTATCTGTAATATTTTCTATTGCTAATATTGGTTCTCCTGCTGTTATTTTTCCTATAATAGGAACTTCTACTAATTCTTTTTGTGTATAAAAGTCTTTACTTGATGTTACTTTAGCTTCTCCAGATGCACCTTTTAATAATCTTAATGTTCTTCCTTTTTTGTCTTTTTTCTTAATATATCCTTTTTCTTCTAATTTAGCTAAATAACCATGTACAGTTGCTGTAGAGTTTAGTCCAACAGCTTTTCCTATTTCTCTTACTGATGGTGGATATCCTTGTGTCATAATTTGTTTTTCAATAAAATGTAAAATTGATTTTTCTCTTCTATTTAATTCTACTTTCTTTTTTGGCATTTTCTTCACTCCATTCTCATATTTTGTCTTATCATATCACACAAACAAAAAAATGTCAAACAAATTTTTGACTTTTGAAAATAAATTTAAAAAATTATATTATTCACTTGAATTTATTTTTTATTTAGTATAATATATAAAAGTAATAAGAGAGATTTACATAGGAGGATATATAATGCCAAGAAAAACAAAAGAAACAAATGAAATAACAAACCCAGTTATACCAACAAAAAAAGCAACTGCAAAAAAATCTGTTTCTACAAAAACAGATGTCAAAAAATCTACTAATAAAAAAAATATAGCAAAAAATGATGATAAAAAAGATGTAACAGTACATGAATCAAAAGTTGTTAAATCAACCTCAATAAAAAAAGACTCAGATACCAAAAAGAAGACTTCTAATACTAAAAAGAAAACTTCTAAAAAAACTTCTACAACAAAAGTTACAACTAAAACTGCAACTAAAAAATCCACACTACAAAAAACAAATTCATCAAAAGAAAAAAAACAAAAAATTGATATTGTAGAATATTATGATTTACCATATAGATATAATCAAACAATTGTAAAAGTATTGGCACAAACTCCTACCAATTTATTTATATATTGGGACATCTCTGATGATGATAGAGAAAAGTATAAAATACAATATGGTGAAGATTTTTTCGAAACCACAAAACCAGTTTTAATTATTCACAATATTACAATGAATTACAGTTTTGAAGTTGATATTAATGATTTTGCAAATAGTTGGTATCTTCATGTAAATGATGCTAAATGTGATTATAAAGTTGAACTAGGTAGACGTCCAATTAAACAAAGTCAAAAAATCAATACAGATTACATTTATATTTCAACCTCAAATGATATCCAAGCACCAAATAATCATATTTTATTTAATAGAGAACAAAAAATGGTGTATTTTAAAAATGTCAAAACAGGTACTCATATTGAAAAACCAATTTCAGCAAATATTTCTTTCATTAGAAATATGGGAAAAATATACAATATATATGATATATATAAAGCAATTTATGAAAATGAATATATTGAAGAAATATATGATTTATCTAATCCTTCTTCTGGTAATCCATCATCAGGAAGCCTTTCTTCAAAATTCAAATAAACTTGAGGCACTTAAGGTTGCAATTCAAAAGTGTCTCATTCATTTTTTAACTCACAAAAAAATGCTCTTTCTTTTGACGAACAAAAGGGGCATGATTAAGATATTTTAATCTTTTATATTATTTACATGCCCTGTCTTTGTTCGTCCGCGAAAATTGCTTTGCAATTTTCTGTGGAATGCTTTATATTATAGGAAGTTCGGAGAACTTTCCTATAATAAAATAATATGTAGATTCTAAACAAATTTCTCTTTAAGTGATTTGTTTAGATAAATTTTAGTAACAATAATAACAATAAAAGGAGAAATTAAATGCAAGAGAAAAAAGGATATGTTAGTTTTGTTCTTCATGCACATCTTCCATTTATCCATCACCCTGAAAGTGATGACTATTTAGAAGAATCTTGGTTATATGAAGCAATATCTGAAACTTATATACCATTATTAACAAATTTTCAAAAATTAGTAGATGAAGGTGTTGATTTTAGAATTACAATGTCTATGACACCTCCTCTACTTTCTATGTTAGATAACAAATTATTACAAAGAAAATATATACGTTATTTAAAACAATTAATTGAATTATCTGAAAAAGAAATTAAGAGAACTGCTGGTGATGAACGTTTAAATCAATTAGCTCATTATTATTATGATAGATATTCAAATGACTTACATTTGTTTAAAAATGTATATCAATGTAATTTAATCCAAGCTTTTAAACATTTTCAAGATATTGGTGTATTAGAAATTATTACTTGTGGAGCAACACATGGATATTTCCCAATACTATATGTTAATGAGAAAACTGTAAAAGCACAAATTGCTGTTGGTGTACAAACCTATGAAAGATACTTTGGAAGAAAACCTCGTGGTATTTGGCTACCTGAATGTGGTTATGTACCAGAGGCTGATAAATATTTAAAAGAATTTGGAATTGATTATATAATTACTGAAACACATGGTATTTTATATGCAGACCCTACACCTTTATATGGTACATTTGCTCCTATTGTTTCTCCTAAGGGTGTTGTTGCTTTTGGTAGAGATATCGAATCTTCTAGACAAGTATGGAGTTCTATTAATGGATATCCAGGAGATTTTAATTATAGGGAATTTTACAGAGATATTGGTTATGAAGCTGATTATGACTATATAAAACCATATATTGCTCATAATGGTGTAAGAGTTCATACAGGTATTAAATATTATAGGATTACAGGAAAAACAGAATTTAAGGATTATTATAATGTTCAATGGGCAAAAGATTCTGCTGAAAAACAAGCTGGTCATTTTTTTGATTCAAGAAATGCTCAAATTGAAAACCTTTCTCAATATACAGAAAATCCACCAATTATATTATGTCCTTATGATGCTGAATTATATGGTCATTGGTGGTATGAAGGCCCTTATTGGTTATATGTTTTATTTAAAAAAATCTATTATGATAATAGTAATTTTCAATTAATTACACCATCTGAATATATTGATAAATATCCAAATATGCAGATTGCTTCTCCTTGCCGTTCTAGTTGGGGAGCTAATGGATATAGTGAAGTTTGGTTAAATCAAACTAATGATTATGCACATAGACATTTACATGTTGCAGGTGATAGAATGTGTGAACTAGCCCATTTATATCCAAATAGTAAAGGATTAAAGAAAAAAGCATTAAATCAATGTGCTAGAGAATTATTATTAGCACAAAGTAGTGATTGGCTATTTATCATCACAAATGGTACAATGGTAGATTATGCAAAAAAACGAATCAAAGACCATATTGGTCGCTTTACAAAATTATATTATCAAATAAAAGAAAATAATATTGATGAAGATTTCTTGAAAAATATTTCAAAAAAAGATTGTGTATTTCCAGACATTGATTATATGATTTATTATTAAAAAATTGCCAAAGGGGACGTGCCTTTTTGGCAACTTTCTTTTTATTTAAGATAAATCTAAAATTTATTTTATAAAAGTTGCCAAAAAGGCACGTCCCCTTTGGCAATTTTTTTTTCTTATCATATAATAATGTATAAGTTTTTTAATTTGGTAGATACTAGTTTTGTGAGAAAGGGGTATTTTTGTATATGAAATCGTTATGTATAAAAACAAATAATTCTAAAGTACTAGATTATTTACTAAATGAATTAAAATATTCTGAAATAGAAAATATATGCTTTTCAGAAAATCAATTTAAAAATTACAAAAATATTATTATTCATTATCTTTCTGACAACAATTATAATTATTTTCTTTCTAAAATTAGTAATCTTTTATCTTTTATAATTATTGATGAATTTGAAGATATTTTTATGAAAAGAATTATTGATAAAAACTACTTTTATTTTGATGCTATTGAAAAAAATAAAATCTTAAAAAACTGTTATAATATTTTATCTGATGAATACTACACATGGTTTGATAAAAAATTTAATACTGTCTATGATTCTATATATTCTTTTATCTCTGATAATAAAGTTTTGGTACTAGATGGCTTTTTAAATTTTAGATTACAAACATATACTTCTATTTTAGATGATATTGTATCTGAAAGTGTTAATACCTATATTATTGAAAAAGAATATATGGAATTTATTTCTTTATTAAAATTATATATCAACTCACAAAAGAATAATCATAATATTGTACATTTAATTTATAATATTTCTGAATCTATATTATTAGATGAAAATAAAAATTTGATTTTAAATTCAGATGAAATATTTAATGCAAAATATTTAAGTGATATATCTTTTTCATCAAATGATTATACATTAAATTCGCTTTTAAATTTGCTTCCTCAAAAAATCTATATTCATTTAATTGATAATCAAACTGATGAATTTATTAATACATTACAATTAATTTTCGAAAATCGTGTATCTATTTGTTTGAATTGTGAAATTTGCAATTTATATAGATATCAAAAAACTACTATTAATAAAAAAGAACAAAAACGACATAATTAAAAATTGAAGTGAACCCAAATTATTAGACAAAAAGTAGTTTAATAAGGAGGGTTCATT
>CANAUI010000060.1 GCA_947364715.1 uncultured Clostridium sp. | reverse complement strand
TAAGGCCTTATAGGCCGATATGAAAATCCCCCAGTTATACTGGGGGATAATTATTATTATAGTTTTCCAAAGTTCCTATAATATAAGTACATTTTACATAAAAAAGCAAAGCAATTTTCACATGAGAACAAAGACCATGTAAGTACAAAGATTTGAATTTTAAGTAAAATTTAATAAAGGATGTTGATAAATATGAATAATGAAGGAAGATGTCTTGAATATTATTTTGATTCAAAAAATATTACAAAAGAAGAATTAATCAAAAATATTGAAGAAGCAAAACTAGAATTTCCAAACAAAAAAGTAAATCCAAATTTATGTTTAAATGAATGGGGAGTATACATTCTAAAAATTCATTTTACAGATAAAATGGAATATGTTAGTAATTTAAAAGAAAAAAGAAGAAATAGAAAAGTTTATATTTTAACAGAAAAAAATAGGAAAACTAGTAAAAAAAGAACTTCTTTATTAAACAGAAAATATGGTCAATACAAAAAAACAAAAGAATATAGGCCAATATAAATTACTACAAGTTATTAAATTAATAATATGTAACATTTTGTTATAAATCTTACAAGTATCATATGGGAGGAAGAAAAAAATGAAAGAACAAATTACAAGTATCAAAGAAAAATCTATTAAGGAGATTTCAAATTCTAAAGATTTAAAAGAATTAAATGAATTACGAGTAAAATATTTAGGCAAAAAAGGAGAATTAACCCTTATATTAAGAGGAATGGGGGGACTATCTCCAGAAGAAAGACCAATTATTGGAAGTTTAGTAAATGAATTAAGAGAAGAAATCGAAAAATTAATTCAAGAAAAAGAAAAAGAATTTAAAAATGAAGAACTTTTAAAAAGATTAGAAAATGAAACAATTGATGTTACAGAGCCAAGTAAAAAAGTTGTTTTAGGCTCTTTACATCCAATTACCAAAATTATAGAAGAAGTAGAAGAAATATTTTTAGGAATGGGATATGAAATAGCTGATGGTCCAGAAGTAGAAAAAGCAATATATAATTTTGACAAATTAAATACACCACCAGACCATCCAGCAAGAGATGTACAAGACACTTTTTATATAACAGATGATATTGTTTTAAGAAGTCAAACATCACCTGTTCAAGCGAGAGTTATGGAAAATCAAAAACCACCTATTAAAGTTATATGTCCAGGTACAGTATATAGGTCAGATAGTGTAGATGCAACACATTCACCAGTATTCCACCAAGTAGAAGGATTAGTAATTGATAAAAATATTTCTATGGCAGATTTAAAAGGAACTTTAGAAATGTTTGCTAAGAAATGTTTAGGAGAAAATACTAAAATTCGTTTTAGACCACATCATTTTCCATTTACAGAACCATCAGCAGAAGCAGATGTGTCATGTTTTGTATGTGGTGGTAAAGGATGTAGAGTATGTAAAGGAGAAGGATGGATAGAATTATTAGGATGTGGAGAAGTTCATCCAAATGTTTTAAGAAATTGTGGAATTGACCCAGATGTTTATTCAGGATTCGCATTTGGATTTGGTCTAGAAAGAATTGCTATGGCTAAATATGGGATTGAAGATATGAGATTATTATTTGAAAATGATATTAGATTTTTAAAACAATTTTAGAAATATATAGTAAAGTTATACATAATAGTTGGCAAAAAGCTAAGAAATATAATAGAAAAAAGCTACATAGGCAATATAAATAATATATAATATTATACAAGAAAGGAAGGATACAAAAATGAAAGCAAGTAGAGAATGGTTAGAAGAATATAGTGATATAGATATTGACACTATAAAATTAGGAGATGTCTTAACAATGACAGGCTCTAAAGTAGAAACGATAGAACAAAAAGGAAACAATATAAAAAATGTAGTAATAGGAAAAATTTTAGAGGTTACAAAACATCCAGATGCTGATAAATTAGTAGTAACTAAAATAGATGTTGGAAATGGAGAAATAATTCAAATTGTAACAGCAGCACCTAACATAAAAGTAGGAGAAACTGGACAAATTGTACCAGTAGCAAAAGATGGAGCAGAATTACCAAAAGGAGTAACTATTCATACAGGAAAATTGCGTGGTGTAGAATCACAAGGTATGATGTGTGGAATGGAAGAATTAGAAATTGCTCCAGCAAGTTATCCAGATAAAGTGGTAGATGGAATATTTATTTTAGACAATGAATATGAAAAGGATTTAGGAAAAAATTTAGTAGATGTATTAGAATTAAAAGAAGATATAATTGATTTTGAAATCACACCAAATAGACCAGATTGCTTATCAATCGAAGGTTTAGGAAGAGAAACAGCTATGTCATTAGGAAAAACATTTAAAAATCCTAGAAAAAATATTGATGAATTAAAAGTAGAAGATAAAAAAGAGATTGAAGGACTAAAAGTGGATATTACAGCACCTGACTTATGTTATAGATATATTGCAAGAGTTGTAAAAAATGTAAAGATAGGACCTTCACCTAAATGGATGGTTAGAAGATTAAAAGCTTGTGGAGTAAGAAGTATTAATAATATTGTAGATATTACTAATTATGTTATGTTAGAAATGGGTCAACCAATGCATGCATTTGATATTAATTCTATTGAAGGAAAACATATTACTGTAAGAAGAGCAAAAAATAATGAAAAGATGATAACTTTGGATGAACAAGAAAGAATATTAGATGAAAATGATTTAGTTATTGCTGATGATAAAAAGGCAGTAGCAATTGCAGGTGTTATGGGAGGTCTAAATTCAGAAATTGAGACTGACACAGAAACAGTTGTATTTGAATCAGCTGTATTTTATGGAGGAGCTGTTAGAAAAACAGCTAAGAAAGTGGGATTGAGAACAGAAGCATCTTCTCGTTTTGAAAAAGGATTATCACCAGAAAATGCATTAAGAGCAATTAATCGTGCAGTAGAATTAGTAGAAATTTTACATATAGGAGAAGTTGTAGATGGGAAAATAGATGTATATCCAACAAAACAAAAAGTTAATAAAATCCAATTAGATAGTAATAAAATTAATCAATTATTAGGAACACATATTTCTAAAGAAGAAATGATTGATATTTTAAATAAATTAGAAATAAAAGTTGAAAATGATATAGCAACTGCACCATATTTTAGAATGGATATAGAACAATTAGCAGATTTATCAGAAGAAATATTAAGATTTTATGGATATGACAAATTAGAGGCAACTTTAATTAAATCAGATTCAACATTAGGTATTAGAAACAAAGAACAAAAAATAGAAAAGAAGATACAAGAAATTCTTGTTAATAGTGGTTTGTCTGAAATTTATACATATGGATTTTTAAGTGAAAAGGATTTAGAAAAATCAAATATTAGTGATACATTAAAGAAAACAGCAATTACAATTAAAAATCCATTAAGTGATGAATATAAATTAATGAGACCATCAACAATTCCAAGTATGTTACAAATATTAGCAAATAATGCCAACAAGAAAAATGAAGATGTAAAATTATTTGACATTTCAAAAAATTATAAAAATATGAATAATGAAATAGAAAAAGGGGAAATACCTTTACAAGAAAACATTTTAACAATTGGTATGTATGGAGATGATGTTGATTTTTATAGCTTAAAAGGAATAGTTGAAAATATATTAGAGGCAACATATATTAATCATTATGAAGTAGTAAGAGAAAAAGATAACAAATCATATCATCCAGGAAGATGTGCTAATATCACAATTGGAAGAGACGTGATTGCAGTTTTAGGAGAAGTTCATCCAATTGTGTTAGATAATTATGATATCGAAAAAAGAGTGTATTTAGCAGAAATTAATATCACAAAATTAGAAAAATATTCAAGAAACAATAAGAAATATGTAGAAGTTCCAAAATTCCCAGCAGTAGAAAGAGATATTGCAGTTATTGTAGATGAGAGTGTGGAAGTTGGACAAATTGAAAAAATTATAATGAAAAAAGCTAAAAAATTATTAGAAAAATTAAAATTGTTTGATATTTATAGAAATGAAAAATTAGGAGAAAACAAAAAGAGTGTAGCATATGCTTTAATATTTAGAGATAAAAATAAAACTTTGAGTGATGAAGAAATAAATGTTACAATGGGAAATATAATTACAGAATTAGAAAAAGTACTAGGTGCAGAATTAAGAAAATAGATATAGAATGAAAAAGGAATTTTGGGAATAAACCTGATTTTCCTTTTTTGATGTTATAGAAAATCAAAAATTTAACTATAATATATAGTTGAATTTTTTCGAAGTAGCAAGCTAGAGTTTACTAAATATTTATTATTGTTTCTTAAAAAATAGGAACTTATAAAATTACTAGTGCATATATTTTATTATTAGAGGTAAATAGTTAAAAATGATTATAATTTTATCTAAGATTTAAGAATTATGGAAGGAATGAAAGAAAATGGCATATTCAGATAGAGAACTTATTGCTAGAATTATTCAATGTGAGGCACGGTGGAGAAGGTGATAATGGAATGAAAGCTGTTGCAAGTGTTATTTTAAATAGAGTCAATGTGACAGAAGGTGAGTATGCAAGAATATCTCAAGATGGTAGTATAAGAAATATTATTTTTCAACCAGGGCAGTTTGATTGTGCTACAGAAACTTTATTAAACAGATATAATCCTCAAAATATCTATAATATGAATCCTACAGAAGAACATTATAATATAGCAGATTGGGTATTAGCAGGTAATAGATTGAATGAAATTGGAGAATGTTTATGGTATTTGAATCCATTTAAACCTAGTTGTGATGCAACTTTTCCAAGAAATGGCTCTGGTACATTACACACAAGACTTGGGAGACATTGTTTTTATCGTCCAACAAGTAAATATGCAAATACATAAGAAATATAAAAAATGGAGAGATAAAATAAGAAATTAAAATATAGGAGGTTAATATGTCAGAAGAAAGAGAAGATAAAAGGGATAATAGAAATGTAAATATTAATCAGGATTCACCAGAAATTTTAACAAATTCTATATATACACCTGCCTTTTTAAGGGAACAAATTGGAAAATTGATGAGAGTTGAATTTTTGATAGGAACTAATAATTTAGTTGATAGAATTGGTATTTTAGAAGATGTCGGAGCAAGTTATATTTTATTACGTTCTTTAGAAAGTGATACAATTACCTATTGCGATATTTATTCTATTAAGTTTGTTACAATATCTAATAGAAGAATTAATAATTTTATGAATAATGGATATGGATATAATTATTACTAAATTTTTATAAGTAGTTACAATTCAAAAAGATAATATTTATCAACTGTAAATTGTAACAACCTAGAATGTATAAAGTTATTAAAAAACGTTGACGAAATAAAAAAATTTTTATAAAATAAATATATAAAAATAAAGAAAAACAAAAGAGGGTAAAAAATGAAACAAGTAGCTAATCTAATACTTGCGAGTGTAATAGAAAACTATAATTTACTAAATAATATATATGTAAAGAATAGATAGCAATAAAACTTGAAAAATCAGGTTTTATTGCTGTCTATTTATGTTTAATTAATTTTAAATAGTTATTAAATTTTTAAATAAAAAACAAGGGGGAGAAAAATGAAAGAAAAACTAAAAGAAAATAAAGCTGTAACATTACTTGCATTAGTAATTACAATTATAGTGTTATTAATCTTAACAGGTGTAACAATTGCGACATTGATGGGAGATAATGGAATATTAACAAGAGCGAGTGGTGCAAAAGAAAATACAAAAATAAGTGAAGAAAAAGAAAAAGTAAGTTTAGCTATAAATTCAGATTTAATAGCCAATAAAGGAGAAAAAAGGACAAAAAATGGAATTCAAACTGAATTGGATAATATAGAAGGTATAAATAAAACAAAAGTAATAAAAGATGGAAAAAATAGTTATATAGTAACATTTTTAGATACAAATAGAAATTATAGAATAGATGAAACGGAAATATAGAAGGGCCAATAGATATAGACATAATACAAGATGAATATGCAGGAGATATAACAAAAGCTGGAACACTGGATGGAAGTGAAAGCAAACCATATAAGATAAGTTGTATAGAAGATTTGGTAACACTTTCAAATATGTCAAAAACAAATAATTTTGAAAATAAAAAGATTGTTTTAGATAGAGACTTAAACTTTGAATCAGAATTATCATATTTTAATTATGAAGATAATCAATATGGAGACATAAATGAAGATGGAACAGTATCAAATTTATTAGTAGAATTAACATCTAGGAAAGGTTTTACACCAATTAAACAATTTTGTGGGCAATTTGAAGGAAACAATAAAATAATATCTAATTTATATGAAGATAGAGGAGAAGAGATAGCAGGACTATTTGATTCAATGACTGGAACAGTACAAAATTTAGGTATAAAAAATGTTGTACTAAGTGGTGGAACATCAGTTGGAACAATTGCTGCATATGCAAATACTATAGTGAATTGCTATATTGAAGGAAATGTTAATTTTAAAATAAATAAAAAATCTACTTATGTAGGAGGATTAATAGGAAATCTAAAATTAGAGAGTGGAAATCAAACTGAAATTCATATATCTAATTGTTATTCTGATATTAATGTAAATATAGATGGTGCTTGTACATTTGGAGGAATTATAGGAAATGCACACAATGTTGGTTATGTAAATAATATAAAAATAACTCAATGTTATAACATTATGCAACTAAAAAATCCTGAAGTTCAAATAGGAGGGATTATCGGTCAAAGTGTAATGGGTGGAAGCATTGGAGTAAAAATTGAAGAATGTTATCATATAGGAGATTTAGAAGGAAGTATTGTTTCTGGTATCGCTAATTGTTCACATGTAAAAACAATTATACAAAATTGTTATAGCATTGGAAATATGAAAGCTAAAAGTCAACCCTCTGGAATTGTCGGCTCAACAAGTTCTTGCAATACATTTAATTGCTATAGTGTTGGTAAGATAGAATCTAATTGAAACAGAAATATCAAATGAAAATGATACAAAAAAAGATAAAAAAGTGCTAGTTGTATATTATTCAGCACAAACTCATACAAAAGCAGTAGCAGAAAAAATAAGTAAAAACTTAAATGCTGATATTTTTGAAATCGTACCAGAAAAGGCATATACATCAGAAGATTTAGACTGGACAAATAATAATTCAAGAGTGACAAAAGAACATGAAAATGAAGAATTAAGAGATATAAAATTAACTACAACAAAAGTAGATAATTTTGAAGATTATGATACAATATTAATTGGTTATCCAATATGGTGGGGCATAGCAGCATGGCCAGTAAACAATTTTGTGAAAGAAAATGACTTTACTGGGAAAAAAGTTTTCCAAATCGACAAATAAGTAGGGTAGATAATTAGTTGAAATTATCTACTTTTTATTATATAATACTAACAAAAGATAATAATTACTGGGGTGGTATATTAGATGAATGCAAATGAACTTTATCCAAATAAGAACTTAAAAAATATTTGTTATATAAATAATGTGATAAAAAATCCCAATATCATAATTGGAGACTATACATATTATAATTGTGAAAAAAATGCAGAAGATTTTGAAAAAGATTGTGTTTTATATCATTATGAAGAATTTGGAGATAAATTAATGATAGGGAAGTTTTGTTCAATCTAGGTTTATAATGAATGCAGCAAACCATAATTTAAGTGCCATTACAACTTATCCATTTACAGCAATAATGCAAGAAAAAAGTGAAGTAAATATGGAACATTTATCAGAATTGCCAAATAAGGGCGATACTATTATTGGAAATGATGTATGGATAGGTCAAAATGTAACCATAATGCCAGGAGTTCATATAGGAAATGGAGCAGTTATCGGAGCAAATTCAGTATACTATTGTTGCAGGAAATCCTATTAAAGAGATTAGAAAAAGATTTTCAGAAGAAGAAGTTAAAATTTTATTAGAAATTGAGTGGTGGAATTGGGATATTGATAAAATAGTTAAAAACTTGGAAATAATTTTAGGAAATAATGTAAGGAAACTAAAAGAATTATAAGTATGGGAAAATTCAGTAAAAGCAACACACTTGTTTTTGCCAAATGAAGAAATTATAAAGATAAAAAAATATGTACCACAAGCTATTTCTAAGATATCACATTTGATAATTATTCAGAAGGATAATAATATACCTATTGCATTTATGGGAATTGAAAATGAAAAATTGGAAATGTTATTTATTACAAATAATGAAAGAGGAAAAGGTTTGGGCAAACAATTACTAAACTATGGTATAGAAAACTATAATGTTAATGAATTAATAGTTAATGAACAAATTTTATACATGAGACTAGAAAGATAAATTTTAGGAGTGAAAAAATGTTAGAAATAAGAAAAGAAAATGCAAATGATTATGAAGAAGTGTATAACGTTGTAAAAACTGCATTTGAAAAAGCAGAGCATAGTGATGGAAATGAACAAGATATAGTTGTTGAATTAAGAAAAAGTAATTCATTTATTCCAGAATTATCATTAGTAGCAGTAAACGAAAACAAAATTATAGGTTATATTTTATTTACTAAAGTAAAAATTGGAGATAATACAGAATTAGCACTGGCACCATTAGCAGTATTACCAGAATATCAAAGAAAAGGTATAGGTACAATGCTAATTAAAGAAGGGCATAAAATAGCAAAACAATTAAATTATAATTATTCCATTGTTTTAGGAAGTAACAAATATTATCCTAGATTAGGATATATTCCTGCAAGTAAATACAATATAAAAGCTCCATTTGATATAGAAGATGAATGTTTTATGGCTATTAAATTGAATAAAAATGCAAAAGCAATTAATGGAATAGTTGAATATGACAAAGCATTTTATATATGAAAGCGATAATGGTAAAGATATATTCTTGAAAAGTATTCATAGGAGAAATAGATGATAAGGAAATTTGAAAAGAATGATGTAAATTATGTAATGAAAACATAGACAATAATACAAAAGAAATAGTGACTTGGAATAAAGAAGAATAAAATTACAAATTGTAAAGGAGATGAGAACTGATATATGGAACGAAAAGTTATTTTATATATTTCACAAAGTTTAGATGGATTTATTGCAGATAGTAAAGGAAGTGTAGACTGGATTTAGGAAATAATCAAGATTATGATAGTGATTATGGATATGAAACTTTTATTAAAGATATAGATACTGTTATTATGGGAGCAAACACATACAAGCAAATAAAAAATGAATTATCACCAGACAAGTGGGTATATGAAAATTTACAAAGTTATGTTTTAACTAATGAAAGAATTGAAGATACTCCAAATATAAAATATGTTAATATGGATATAAAAGAACTAATAAATAGAATACAACAAGAAAATGGAAAAAATATATGGATATGTGGAGGGGCAAATTTGGTAAATCAATGTGTAAAAGAAAATTTAATTGATGAATACCAAATTACAACAGTCCCAGTAATTCTAGGAAATGGGATTAGGCTTTTTGAAGAAAATAGCAAAAATATTAGACTAGAATTGAAAGAAATAAAAGAAGAAAACGGTTTAATAATGGGAATATATGATAAAAGATAAATTATATGTTGTAGGAGAGCCTATTATGAAAAAAGATAATTATTTGTCTTCATCTTTTTAATGGTAATTTTTGCAAGAGAATTTTTTTACCCTAAAAGTTATTCCAAAAGTATTGACAAAAATATAATAATTTCGCAAAATCTATCATAGAATATAGGTCATCGGAGGACAGAGTGTCGTAACACTACACTTTATTACAGTAAAGTGATGTCGATAAGATGTGTACTGAACCCAAAAAATTGGACATTTTTTGATTAGGTACTAGGCAGCTTGGGA
>CANAUI010000059.1 GCA_947364715.1 uncultured Clostridium sp. | reverse complement strand
ATTAAAAAAATAATAAAAAAATATAAATAATAAATAATATTAAAAAAATAATAAATAAAAAATAAATGACAAATAAAGATAAAATAATAATTAAAAAAGAAGGTCGAATTTTGTCAAAAAGTTTTTCTTGACAATAATTGTAAAATAATGTAAAATTCTTTCAAAGGAAGTGATAAAAAATAAATAAAAAAACTGTTCAGCAATGGATACCTATTAATCAAATATTTAAAGATGGTATTATAAATTTAGATAACAATACATATTTAAAAATTTTAGAAATAAATCCAATTAATTATAATTTAAAATCTGATTTAGAAAAAGAGGCTATTTTAAATTCATTTAAAATTTTTTTTAAAACTTGTCAATTTGATATTCAAATTTTAATTCAAAGTAACAAAGAAGATTTAAGTCATCATATTTCAAAAATAAAAAAAAATATTTTAAAAAAAGAAAATAAATATTTAAAAAATCTTTCTGAAAATTATATTCAATATATTTCCCAATTAAACAATAATCAAAAATCAGCTTCAAAAAAATTTTATATCATTATAAAAAATTATCCATTTAATAAAAAAGAAAAAAATATAGAAATTATTAAACAAGAATTAAATGAAAAATATTTAAAAATAAAAGAATGTTTATCAAGATGCGGAAATAAAGTAAGTGTTATTGATAAAAAAGATGAAATATTAGAAATATTTTATTCATTTTTAAATACAAAAAAATATTTTAATAAAGAATATCAACAAAAGGAGGAGTGGAAATAGAATTAGAAAAAATTTTTAATAAAAAAATTAATGAAAAAAAGTTAGGAATTTTAGAAGGAAGCATATTTGACAAAGATAAAATTTCTCCCTCATATATAAATTTTCAAAACCCTAAATATATAGAAATAGATAATATATATTATTCTGGAATGATAATAGTAGATTATTATAGAGAACAAACAGAAATAATATTAAAAAGTATTATAGAAAGTAACATAAATCTAAATATATCTATTTTTTATGAAAAACAAAATGCATATAGAATAATTAAAGAATTAACATACCATATAGGGAATGTAGGATTAGAAGTAAAAAATAATAATGAAAATAGACAAGACATTGATATAGCAACATCTATTTATGGAGATGCAAAATACATTAGAAAAGAAATGCAAATAAATAATGAAGATATGTATTATTTATATATTTATTTAATTATATATGCAGAAAATATAAAAGAATTAGAATATTCAATAAATAAAATAGAAGGAATATCTCAGAGTAAAGGTTTGCAAACAAGAAGGGCAAATTTTAGACAAGAAGAAGTATTTAAAAGTTGTATGCCAATTATGGAAAATAATAAACTTATTAAAAATGTGGCAAAAAGAAATATATTAACATCTAGTTTGATATCTACATACCCATTTATATCTTCTACAATTTTTGATGAAGAAGGTATTTTTATAGGAACAAATATATATAATAATTCATTTGTATTTATTGATAGATATAATACAGAAAAATATAAAAATGCAAATATATGTATATTTGGAACAAGTGGAGCAGGAAAATCTTTTTATACAAAATTATTAATTTTGAGATACAGATTAATAGGAATTAAACAATATATTATTGACCCAGAAAGAGAATATGTTAGTTTAAGTGAAAAACTAAGAGGAACTAGAATTATTATAGGACCAAATTCAAATACATATATTAACATAATGGAAATTAGAAAAGAAAGTATAGAAGAAGGAGAGAATGGATATTTAGCAACAAAAATAAGTAAATTAATTGGATTTTTTAATTTGATTTTTGGAGAATTAAATGAAGAAGAAAAAGCTTTAATAGAAGAAAAATTAATTGAAACATATAAACAAAAAAATATTACTTTTGATGATAAAAGTTTATATAAAAAAGAAAATAAAAAGATTATATTTAAAAACAAAGAAAATATGCCAATTTTAAAAGACTTGTATAATATTCTTAAAGAAGATAAAAAAACAGAAAAATTTGCTACAAAATTAATTCCATTTGTAAAAGGGTCAATGAAATTTTTTAACAATTATACAAATGTAGAATTAAAAAATGAATTAATTATTGCAGATATCTATGAATTAGGTGAAGAAAATTTAAAATATGGAATGTATCTATTTACAGATATCTTTTGGGATAAAATAAAAGAAAATAGAAAAGAGAAAAAAGCAATTTATTTGGATGAGATATGGAGATTAATTGGTGTGACATCAAATAAAAATGTGGCAAGTTTTATATATAAAATTTTTAAAACAATAAGAAAATATGGTGGAAGTAGTGTTGCAATTACACAAGATATTTCAGATTTATTTAGTTTAGATAATGGAATTTATGGAAAAAGTATATTAAATAATTCTAGTATAAAAACTTTTTTCGCATTAGAAGAAGAAAATATAAAAGTATTATCTGAGTATGCTAACTTATCAGAAAAGGAAAAAATTGAAATTAAATCACTAAAAACAGGGGAGTGCTTAATGTTTGTTGGAGAAGACCATATATTAACTAAAATAGAATGTTCGAATGAAGAGTTTGAAATTATAAAAGGAGAAAAAAAAGATGCTTAATATAATAACAGCTATAGAAGAAGAAAATATTTTAAAAATAATAATAAAAAATAAAATAATAAAAGAAAAAAATATTTTATATAGGGAGGCAATTTTAGATATATTAAAAAAAAATAAAAATATAGATATTATTATTATTAGTGAGCAAATTCCTGGAGATATAAATTTTATAAAATTAATAAATAAGATAAGAAAAATAAATCAGAAAATAAAAATAATAATTATTTTAAAAAATAAAAAAAAAGAAAAAGAATTATTAAAATTAAAAATAGACAATATTTATTATAATAATATTATTAGTATTTATAAATTAATAAAAAAAATAAAAAATGAAAATAATTTAATATTATCAAAAAAAGAAAATAAAAAAATAATAAATAAAACAAAAAATAAAATAATAAATAAAATAATAAATAAAATAATAAATGAAAAAATACTAAATAAAATAAACGAATATAGAAATATCCAAAAAGAAAATCATGTAATATTAATTCATGAAAAAGATAAAATAAATGGAAAAATAATAGAATTAATGATTATAAAAAAATTAATAAATAAAAATAAAAAAGTTGTTTTTTTAAATTTACAAATAAATAATAAAAAATTAAATAATCAATTTAAAAAAATAATAAAAATAAAAAATATAAATAATAAATATTATTTAAAAATAAATTATAAAATAAAAGAAAAAAATATAGATAAAAAAATGAGGCAAATTATAAATATTAATAAAATATTAAATAAAAAAAATATTTTAATAAAAATAAAAATATTAAAAGAAATTATAAAAAAATATAAAAATAATAATTTTTTTATAATTATAAATATACATTACAAAAATAAAAAAATAAATATAAATAGAATTTATACAAAAAAAGAATATATAAATATAATCATTGTAAAAAATAATATAAAAAATTTATTAAAATTAAATAAAAATAAAAATTTTAATCTAAATCTAATAGTAATAAATGATAGTAAAAATAATTTGTCTAAATATTTTTACAAAACTATATTAAAAAACAAATTTAATAAAATAAAAATAATAAATTAAAAAATAATTAAGATTAAAAAATGAAATAATGAATTATAAAATACAAAAATTTATAAGTTAATAAATAAAATATTATAATAAAAAAATTTAAATAAAAATATAAATATAAAAAAATAATTATATTTTTAAATAAATTATTAAATAATAATATTGTAGTGTAAATAAATAATTTAAAATTAATTAAAAAATATATATTTATTTTTTTAAAATAATAATTAATAAAAAACATTTTAAATTATTAAATAATAAATTAATAAATTAATAAATTAATATATTAATATGTTAAATATTTAATAATAATATTAATTTTATATAAAACAAAATAATGAAAAATAATAATATAAATAATTATAAAATAAGAGGTGGTAGTTATATGGAAATAAATGAAATTAAAAATGAATTAGGTAATGAAATAACAAAACAAAATGAACAAAATAATTTTTTAAATAATACATTAGGAAAAATTATAAACACAGCAATTGATATAGGAATTAGAGCATTGTTACCAGATTTTATTGATGAACAAATAATAAATATAAAAGATAATTTATTAAATTATGGATTAAAAGAAGGTATTGGAAAAACAATTAATGATGCAATTGAGCTTGGCAAAAGTTCAATTGGTATATTTACTGGAAATTTTGAAAATATTTCACAAATGCAAAATGCGATAGGAAAAGGAGGATTAATAGATGGAATTTCTTCTTTATTAGATACTGTTGTCGAAAAAGTAAGTCAAAAAGGTATTATAAATTATAATACTGCAAGTACAATTAGACAAGGAAAAAATATTATATTAGATAGTATAGAAAATAATATTGAAGAAAAGTTTAAAGAACAAAATATAGAAGTAAAAAATATAGAAAAATATATTAATAATTGGAAAAATAATTTTAATAATAAAAATTTTGAGAAAATGGAGCATGAATATAATAAAATTGAAAAAATATTAGATAATTTAGTGCCACTAGAAAAAATAATAAGTGAAGCAAAAATAATAGAAAATTTACATAATTTAATTAAAAACAATGGTCAAAATTTTGATTTAAATCAAGAACAACTGGAATTGGCAGAGAAATTAATTTAAATTAATAAAAAATTATTTTTAAAATATAGGTACTTTTTATATTATTATAAATTTAAATTATTTGAATTATGTTACTTTATTTTTTTAATACATATAATAAATATTTTAATTTTTTTATATTTGAAAAATTTTATTATTTTACAATGTATTTTTTTAATTATTTTATATAATTAAATTTAAATAAAATAATGTATTATAAAATTATATCAAATTTTGACATTATTATAATTATACTAAAAATAGATTCAAAAAATTAATATATATATATATTTATAAAATATAAAAAGAGGAAAATTTATATTTCCTCTTACAAATTATAATTTTCTGTTTTCACTTTTTAAAAATGTATTAATAGAACAAGTAAATTCATAAATAAAATTTAGACCTTCTTTAGAACAATCATTTAAGATACGATTAATTTTATCTATTGTTGAATTTGTGTTACTATTTCCAAATAAAATATAGTCAGTAGAAACACCTGTAAAGTTTACTATCCTAGATAAAGTTTTAATACTTAAAGACCTTTCACCACGTTCAATCTGTCCTAAGAAAACACTTGATATATCAATCATTTCTGAAAATTTTTCTCTATTCATATTTAATCCTTCACGTATTTCTCTAATTCGTTCTCCAACTTTATAATCTTCTTGCATAAATGTCACCTCAAAAAATATTATTTATTTTTATATTATATTACATAAATCTTTAAAAACCGACAGACCAAAAGCGTATGAAGAAAATATGCAAAAAGCAAATGTTAACAAAAACAACATTGATAATTATTATACAATATTATTAAAAATAAGCAAAAATATATGTTATAAGAAAAATTTATTAAAAATGGTTGAAAATAATAAATGTGAATAGAATTAAAAATAAATTATTAATGATAAAAATATTTAAGTAAAATATTAAGTTATAAAATTAGTAGAATTAAAAAATATAGATAAATTTATAAAAGTAATAATTTTATAATCTAGTGTACAAAATAAAATGTATTACTAGATTTTTTAATATAAAAATTTAAATTTTATGGTATGAAAAAGTTTATTTGTTTTAAATTAGATTTTATAACAATAATTGTATTGAGAGTAGAAAAAAATAGATAAAAATAATAAATAATATAGCAAAGCATAAAATAGAAATTAATAGTTAATAATATTATAGAAAAAAATAATAAACAATAAATGAGAATAAATAGGAAAAGGAGAGCATAATGAATTTAGAAGATTTTAAAGAAAAAGATATAATAAGTATAATTTATAAATCGCAAGAAGAAAAAATTGATGAACTATTAAAAAAAGCAGATAAAAATGTAAAAGAAAAATTAACTAAAGTTAGTTTGGAAAAAATTATTAAAGATAATAATTTTACAGAAAAATTAAAGGAAGAGTTTGATAAAATAGAAGAGAATTATAATATAGTAATAACAGAATATAATAAAGAAATTTATAAACAAGGATTTATTGATGGTGTAAATTTAATATTAAATTGTTTTAAAAATTAAAAGTTATATATTTTTATTTGAAAATTAAAAAATATTTAATAAAAAAATAAATTTTTTTAAAGAAATATTATCAGATTTTCAGAATTTTTTGAGGGCAAATTCTTAGTAGGAAAATTTTAGGATTTTACTTGCAAAATAAAGCTTGTTTTAGTATAATACAAAGGTAGAAATATAAAAGAAGAGAGGGAAAACAATGGAAGAAAGACAAGAAAGAAGAGACGGAAAAATAATTGAAAAAGATATTGAAAAAGAAATGAGAGAAGCATATATAGATTATGCCATGAGTGTTATTGTTTCTCGTGCACTTCCAGATGTAAGAGATGGATTAAAGCCAGTACATAGAAGAATTCTATATTCAATGCATGAAGATGGAATTACATCAGATAAACCATATAGGAAGTGTGCTAATACAGT
Source organism: uncultured Clostridium sp. (assembly GCA_947364715.1). GTDB lineage: Bacteria > Bacillota > Clostridia > TANB77 > CAG-508 > CAG-269. The sequence goes on along the minus strand of CANAUI010000059.1, from coordinate 3,523 downwards.
AGGTTCTGTTTTAGGTAGATATCATCCACATGGAGATAGTTCTGTATATGATGCTATGGTTAGATTGGCACAAGATTTTTCAATGAGATATATGTTAGTTGATGGGCATGGTAATTTTGGTTCTGTAGATGGTGATGGAGCAGCTGCTATGAGGTATACAGAGGCAAGAATGTCTAAAATTTCAGAATATATGTTAACAGATATTGAAAAAAATACAGTTAATTTTATGCCAAACTATGATGATAGATTGCAAGAACCAACTGTTTTACCAGCAAGGATACCAGCATTACTTGCAAATGGTTCTTCAGGTATTGCTGTAGGTATGGCAACAAATATACCACCACATAATTTAAGAGAATTAATTGATGGAATTATTAAAATCATTGATGAGGACAATGTAACAGATGAAGAGCTAATGAGTGTAATTAAAGGCCCTGATTTCCCAACTGAAGGAATTATTTTAGGGTTAGAAGGAATTAAACAAGCATATACAACAGGTAGAGGAAAAATTACATTAAGAGCAGAAACAGAAATTGAAGAGATGAGTGGAAATAGGCAAAGAATTATTGTTTCATCTCTACCATATCAAGTAAATAAAGCAAATTTAATTAAAGCAATATCAGATTTATCTAAAGAAAGAAAAATAGAAGGAATTTCAGAATGTAGAGATGAATCTGATAGAAAAGATAGGGTTAGAGTTGTTATTGAATTAAAAAGAGATGCAAATCCACAAGTTGTATTAAATCAATTATTTAAACATACACAAATGCAAACAACTTTTGGTATTATCATGCTTGCATTAGTAAATGGAGTTCCAAAAATTTTAACATTAAGACAATGTCTAGATTGCTATATAGACCATAGAAAAGATGTTATTTTAAGAAGAACACAATTTGAATTAGATAAAGCATTAGCTAGAGCTCATATTTTAGAAGGATTAAAGATTGCATTAGATAATATTGATGAAGTTATTAATATTATTAGAAATTCTTATGATGATGCAAAAGAAAGATTAATGGAGAGATTTGGACTTACTGATATTCAAGCACAAGCAATTTTGGATATGAGATTAAGAACATTATCAGGTTTGCAAAGAGAGAAAATTGAAGAAGAATATAATCAATTGATGGAATTAATTGCACATTTAAGAGATATTTTAAATAGTGAAAGACTAGTTTTTGATATTATTAAAGAAGAATTATTAGAAATAAGAAATAAATTTGGTGATGAACGAAAAACAAAGATTATGGCTACAGAAGGAGAAATTGATATTGAAGATTTAATTAAAGAGGAGCAAACTGTTGTAGCCCTAACACATTTTGGATATATTAAAAGAATGCCAATTGATACATATAAAAGTCAAAGACGTGGAGGAAAAGGAATAACAGGAATTGCGACTAGAGAAGAAGATTTTGTAAAACAAATTTTTACAGCTTCAACACATGATACAATTTTATTCTTTACAAACAAAGGTAAATTATATCATTTAAGGGGTTATGAAATTCCAGAAGCAGGAAGAACAGCAAAAGGTACAGCAATTGTAAATTTATTAAGTTTAGATGCAGGTGAGAAAGTATCTGCAGTTATACCAATTCAAAACTTTGCTGAAGGAAAATATTTATTAATGGCAACAAAAAATGGATTAATTAAAAAGACAGCATTAAAAGAGTATGATTCTACTAGAAAAACTGGTTTACAAGGTATTACATTAAAAGAAGATGATGAATTAATTGGTGTAAGATTAACAGATGGAGAAGATAATGTTGTTTTAGTTACTAGAAATGGTATGTGTATTACATTTGATGAAAAAGATGTAAGACCAATTGGTAGAGTTTCTCAAGGTGTTATTGGTATTAGACTTGATGAAGATGATGAAGTAATAGGAATGGAATCTGTTATTGCTGGCGGAAAGGCAACATTATTAGCAATTACAGAAAACGGATTTGGTAAGAGAACAGAATTAGACGAATATAGAGTACAAAATAGAGGTGGAAAAGGTGTTATTACATATAAAATTACACCTAAAACAGGAAAATTAATTGGTGTTAGAATTGCATCTGAAGAAGAAGATGTTATGTTGATTACAGATACAGGAACAATTATTAGAATTAATGTAAAAGATATTAGTGTGTTAGGTAGATCAACACAAGGTGTTACATTAATGAGAACAAGTGATGGTGGAAAGGTTGTTAGCATGGAAATATTAACACCAGAAATTAATGATGTAGAAAATTAATTATATAAATTATTATAATTTACAGAAAGTTCGAAGAAAAAGATTAAATTTATAAAATAATTTTTTAGTAAATGTAATATTCCAGTCTAATTTATAAAAGATAAAATAGAAATAATAAATAAAAAAATGACAAGTCATAAATCAGTATAATTTATGACTTGTCGTTTTTTATTATATAGAAAAAAATAATAAATTATCTATTTTTAAAACGAATATCGTCACCAAAAAAACAATAAATATCATAATATCCAGCAATTCTAGAGCCGATTCTCTCTTCATATTTACTGAAAATTTCATTAATATTTAGATTGGTTGAAATAATAGTTTTTGTGATTTTATGATTTAAATTGAGAATTCTAGTATTTATAATTGTAAATAATTCACTTAATTTCATACTATTTAAACTTTCTGTTCCTAAATCATCAATAATTAGTAAATCTGTCTCTAATACAGATTTATTAATATCTTTTAAATTTGTTTTTTGTTTATTTAATTTATAATCAATAATATTTTCTAGCAAAACAGGAGCTGTTTGATATAACACGGTTTTTCCTGATTTTAATAGTTCATTAGCTATACAATTAGAAAAAAATGTTTTGCCAAGTCCAGTATTTCCTGAGAATAATAAGTTTTTATAATTTGGATTATCAAAATTTTGTATAAATTCTAAAGATTTTTGTTTAATTCTGATTATATTTTCTCTAGGGGAAATAGGAAATCTATATTTTTCAGGATTGATTTTATCAGAAAAAAGTAATTCATTAAAAGTAGAAAAATTTTCTTTATCTAAATTAGACATATTAGATTTATTAAAAGATATATCAAGAAGTTTTTGTTTTAAGCATGGACACATTTCTGTTTGATAATTATTTTTTTGAATATATCCTGTATCTTTACATAAAATGCATTCGTAACGGGGTTTTAGATAATTATAATCAATATTATTTTCTTTAAGAATAGATTCTTTTTCTTTTTTTAAAGAATCAATCTTATCTGAAAGTGAAGATAAAGCAGAATAATTTTTATTTAAAATGTCTTTTGCAGTGGATAAAGCACTATAATTTATTTCACTTTCAAGTGTTTGTAATCTAGGTATTTTTTTATATAGTGTTTCTTTTCTTTCATCTGCTAAGATTTCTGCTCTTAATTTTTTTTGCTCATATTCTTTTAATAAATTATTTAAAATTTCATTAGCCAATTTTATCCTCCTTGTTATTCATTTGATTTGCATATAAAAAGTCTAGGTTTTCATATTTTCTTTGTTCATAATTTATTTTTTCTACTTGA
>CANAUI010000058.1 GCA_947364715.1 uncultured Clostridium sp. | reverse complement strand
AAATGAACCCTCCTTATTAAACTACTTTTTGTCTAATAATTTGGGTTCACTTCAAAAAGTAACCTCGTTTTAACCTCAAAATCTTTTTTTACATTCCTAATAATTTTAGTTCTACATTTTCCATTTTATATTTACCATCTACTAATTTAAACTCTACTAAAGTTTCTTCTAGTGTTTCTTTATTTTGTCTTAAATCAGTTGTAAAATATAATTTAATCTGTGGTATTTCTAATTGATTTTTTACAATTTCTTTAAATGTTTCAGCCATATGTTTTTCATCTTCACAAATTAATATCAATTGTGGCATACCACTAAATCCTGAATCTCCTAAAACATAATTCTCATAAAATTCTTTATATAATCTTATTCTTTCTAATAGTTTTTTCTCCCAATCATTTTCTCTTCTAATAGCTTCAAAAACAAATTCAATTGATTTATTATTTTTTGTAAGCTTAACAGCTCCACCACTTGCTTTAAATAGCTTTCCTGATATCTTAGCTGTAATAGCTGGTTTTACAATATAACTATCAAATGCTTTTACTTTTCTTAAATAAGCAATTAATGTTTGATTTCCAGCTAATCTCTTTTTTATCATTGGTACTGGTTTTGTATTATCTGATGGTTGCCATTTACAATCAATTTCTTTAGAGTTTAAAAGATATTTTCCCATTTTCTCTAAACAATATATTCTGTAAATTCCCTTTCCCTCATCAGAAGTAAAATAATATCTTGTTAAAATTTTAGATTTTACTAATTGTTCTAATTTATTATTTAATTTATCTTGTGACTTAGGGTCAATACCTTTTATTTCTAACATTTGATATAACTGTCTTGATGTAATAAATTCAAATTCATTTACTAAGTCTAAAATTGCAAAATGGATTTCATTAATATGTCCTATATTAATTTTATGTATTATTTGATTCATTGACACATATCCATCTTTTCCATCAAATGTTTTAATTTCTCCTTCTCTTATAGCAAATGGTGATACTTGTGCCTTAATTTCATTATCTTCTACCATTTTTTATCTTCCTCCTTATAAATTTATAATTTAGATTTTTTATTATATACAAAATATACTTTTATTCTTCTATTAAAAGTTTTACTTTCTTTTTCTCATTATCTATTTTTTTGATATATACATTTACTTTTTGTCCATATTCATAACCTTCTGAATACTCTGCCATTCCTACTAAATTTGGTGTTAATTCTATAAAAATACCATTCTTGTTTTTTTCTGTTTCTCTTATTATTCCCTCTACTTTCATACCAGTAGAAAATTTTTGAGCATTTTCTTCCCATGTTCCTAAAGTTTCTTTATATGACAAATTTATTTTTCCTGTATATCTATCTATAGATTTTACTACAACTTTTACTTTTTGTCCAATTTTTAGCCTTTCATATGGTGTTTTTATTCTTGCAACAGATAAATCTTCTATATGTGCTAATCCAACAATTCCACCACCAATTTCAATAAAAGCTCCATATGGTCTAATATTTTTTACAATTCCTATAACATTTTGCCCAATTTGCATTGTATTTTTTACATATTTTAAAGCTTCTTGTTGGACATTTTTTCTAGATAATATTATTTTATTGTTATTTTCTATATTTTCTATTTTAAACTGCACATATTTATGTACCTTTCCTGTACATAGTCTTTCATCTGGTATTCCTTCTTTAATATTTTCTACTTCACATCTTGGAATAATTCCTTCTATATTATTTCCTAAATTAATGTGCAAATTGTAAGATTCGTCACAGCTTTGTACAATACCTTGCATAGTTTTATTTTCTTTTTGATATTTTTGTATCTTTTGTAAATTTAAATTTTCTAGTTCTTCATTCCATCCTTCTGGTAGAAATTGTAGTGTATTCATTTTTCTCTCCTTATCTTATGTATTTTTGCTTATTATATAGTTTATTTTTAAATTTTTCAACCTTTTTCAGATGTTTTTTATTATAATAGTTACTAGATAATGGTTTTTAGAAAAAAGTAGGAGCTTTCTCTAGAGAGTGAAAGCTCCTTTAATAATCAAAATGCAAATATTTTTTTCTGACCAATAAATACATTTTTTAGATTTTCATAAATATTCATATCTAGTGCTCTATTTACAATAGTTTCATCCTAAATATCTTAATGCAGAAAAAATTGTATCTATTATTAATATTACAATTAGTATAAAGCAAATATTTCTTTGCACATGATTTGTATTTCCTTTTGTTATTTTTTGTATTTTATTTTGGATGTATGGATGCAATTTTTCCAATAAAATTACTCCTATCACACCCCAAACTACAGAATACAACAAACTAACTCTTCCTTGAATATTTAAAAAATCATTTGAATAATCCCACCATCTTAATCCAAATAGCATTTCCAATACCAAGGAAACAATATATTCAAATACTGTAAATCCAGTTATTGCAATTAAAAATTTTAAAAATGGTTTTTTATGTAATTTTTTTGTTGCCATCAATAATAACACTGCTCCATAACCATATATTGGACAAAGTGGCCCAAACAAAAATCCTCTTTTTACAAAATATCCATGTACAAATATTGCATAAATAGTTTCAATTAACCATCCTAAAAATGAATATATAAAAAAATATGTTATATATTCCATTATCTTTTCCTTTGTGGTTTTGTCTAAAATTGATTTCTTTTCCATAAACTTCCCTCTTTATTTTTTTATTTTATATCTTTTTGTATAGATTTCAACGCTTCTTGTGTAACCTTACTTTTATCAAATTTATTAATAATAAAAATAATTATACCAACTAACAGAAATGTAATTATATATATAACTATACTTGATTTCCAATCTCCCCTCATTAATGTATTTCCTGCAAATGTTGATGAAACTACTGAAGGTAATCTAGCAAATGTAGATATTAGTATTAAATGTAATGGTTTTATTGGTAATAATCCTGATATATACACCAATAAATCTTTAGGTGTTCCTGGTATCATAAATAATATAATCATAATCCATTCAATTTTTTTCGGATTTTTAAATAATTTACTATTTTCAATTTTCTTTACTCTTTTCTCATCACAAAAATCATATACGAATTTTTTTCCTAATTTTCTTACTAAGAAAAAAATTATTGTTGTGATAATAAATACAGATATGGTAATAAATAGTAATCCACCCCATCCACCATAACACATACCAGCTAATATTTCTATTGGTTCTCCTGGTAATATAAATAAAAATATTTGTGCCACTTGAAGTCCAAATAACATCAATAATCCAATAAATCCAGAATCATTGACTTTGTTTTTAAAAGCCTCTTGACCTTCTATTGTAGTTAAATTCTTCATAACTGGTATTAAATAAGCTAACATCAACACTATAATTGCCACTGTAATTATTACCATTATCATTCTAAATATTTTTATCTTTGTTTTTCTATTCATTTTTATCCTTTCTATTTATAATGTTAATAAAACATGTATATTATATCACATTTTTCTTGAAATGTATGTATTTTTTCCTTACATTTTTGTCATTTTTAGTATATCAGTTATTTATTAATTATTTTTTTACAAAATATTAAAATTTTCTTAATGTAATTTTCTATAAAACAAAACACGGCACATTTGCTTATCAAAGCAATATGCCGTTTATCCATTTTTTAATTTCTGCAATTACCCTTTACTATATTTATAAGTAATCAATTTTTAAGTATTTGTCAAACTTTTTTTACTAATTATCAAAATATGTACTTATACCTTGTAAATTTTCAAAATTCTGTTGCCTTAATATTTCATATGTAATTATAGCAACTGAATTTGATAAATTAAGTGACCTTAAAGTTGGTAACATTGGTATCCTTATTGTTTTAGTATCTAAATATTTCTCTAACAAATATTCAGGTAAACCCTTTGTTTCTTTTCCATATAATACAAATATATCATCCATATTAGAATAATCTACATCTGTATATTTTGTTTTTCCTTTTGTTGTTGCAAAAAACATATTGTGTTCTTCTGGTAAATATTTGTTTAAAAATTCTTCTAATGAGTTATGTTCCTCAATTTCTATTTTATCCCAATAATCTAATCCAGCTCTTTTTAATGACTTTTCATCTATTTTAAAACCTAATGGATGAACTAAATGCAATTTAGAATTTGTTATTGCACAAGTTCTTGCAATATTTCCGAGTATTTTGTGGGATTTCTGGTTCAACTAATACAACATGTAATTTCATTTTTAAATTCATTCCTCTCACTATTAAAATTCTTTTAATTTAAGACCTTCTATATTATTTTTTGTCTCACATATTCATATAATATAATACCTGTAGCTACCGCAGCATTCAAACTTTCTGATTTTCCAAGCATTGGTATTTTTACTTTTTTATTTGCTAAATTCTGAATTTTTTCTTCTACTCCATTTGCTTCATTTCCAATAACAATGACCTTTTTTTTGTAATCAATATCATATATGCTATCTTTTGCTTGTAATGATGTTACAACAATTTCAAATTTATGTTTTTTTATATCTTTTAGTGTTTTTTCTAACTCTTCACATTCTATTATTTTCACTCTAAATATTGCTCCCATTGTTGAACGTACTACTTTAGGATTATAGCTATCTGCTGTTCCTTTTGACACTAAAATTTGATTAATTCCTATACTATCTAAAGTTCTTAAAATAGTTCCTAAATTTCCTGGGTCTTGTATATCATCTAATACTACAATAATATCTTGATTATAGTCAATTTCTTTTTCATTTTCTACATTTGATGATGATTTAACTGTATTTTTCTCTACAATTGCTAAAATTCCTTGTGGATTTGTAACATCTGTTAAACTTTCAAACAATTTACTTGTTACAAATATACAGTCTTGTTTAGCTACTTCATACATAAGTTCTTTTGGAATACTAGATGTTTTTTCACAATCATCACAAATAATGACTTTTTTGATATTTGCTTTTTCATTTATGGCTTCTTTTATAATTTTTACACCTTCAATTATATATTCATTATTTAAATCTCTGTATTTTTTATCTTTTAACTTTTTTATATGTTTAATAATTTCATTATCTTTACTTGATATTACTTGCATAAAGCCCCCCATTTATATATTTTTTTTACTATTTGCATTAAATTTCCTCTTATTTTATTATTCTTTCTTTTTTAGGTTTTATTCTTATATTTTTAGGTAATTTTAAGATGATTGTATTTTATAACTTTTTTTGCGTTTTAGCAATATATATTAATTTTGTTTTAGAAATTTTTGCTACTTTATACTTTTTTATAGACAAGCTTATTTAGTTAATGTATAATAATAATGTAGAAATTTATGAAAGTTGAAAGTGAGGAAATTAAGATGTTAAATAACAAAAAAGACTCTCTAGATAAAAGTCAAGATAACAGAAATTTGTCTGATGTTTTTAAAGAGTTACAAGAAATTCGATATTCTCAATCTAATACAGTAAACACATCTTCAAATCCTAAAACAAACAAAAAAAATAAACCAAAGGCTAAAGTTTCTTTTGTTGAAAATGATAATATATCTTTTGAAAATAAGAAAGAAATTAAACTCTCAAACTTACTTATTATTTTTGTTGTTTTAGTTCTAGTCATTATTGCTATATTTCCAATGAATGTATTTTCAGTCGAAACTAGTAATTTATCAAAAGATTCAGAAGAAGTTGTAGAAACAGCATCTATTCCTGCTAATTTTGAAATTAATAGAAAAGCCTTGAACATGCAAAAAATAATCTCTGAAAACTCAAGTTTCGAAAAAGTAAAAGAACAAGTTTCTGAAGAAAGAGAAATTGAATATGACATTCAAACACAACAAAATGCCAGCCTTCCAAGAGGTGAGCAAATTATTTTACAAGAAGGTATTATTGGAAAAGAAAATGTTTCTCTAGTAAAAACCTATGAAAATGGAGAATTTATAGAAGAAATTATTTTAGACAAAGAAACTATTGAAGAGCCAACACCACAAATTTTAGATATTGGAACTTCAGATTTCTTAGCAAATTTAAATATACATATTGGTGATATAGTTTATTTAAACAAAAATGAAATTTTGAGAAAACAACCTTCAAAAGATTCTGAAGAAGTTGCAAATATCAAAAATTATATAGATGTTAAACTTCTTGAATTACCTAATGAAGATTGGTGTAAAGTATCTTTTGATACAATTGAAGGATATTTGCCTACAAATATATTAACATCACCTACAAAAACACCAAGTATTATAGAAAAAAATAGAATTCAGAAAATTTTAATTAATGTTAATATTGAAATGACATTAAATAAATCTACAGGCTTAACATTAAAAGATTATCAAAAAATATTTAAAGATATACCAAATGATGCAAATGGAATTTTCAAAAAAAATGCAGAAGTCTTTTATAACATGGACAAAAAATACAATGTAAATGGTATTTTTATAGCTTCTATTGCTATCCATGAAAGTGCTTGGGGTACATCACAAATAGCACAAGATAAAAATAACTTATTTGGTTATGGTTCTTATGATGAAACACCTTATGAATCTTCTTATGATTTTAATTCATATGCAGAAGGCATTGAAACTGTAACAAAATCATTAGTAAAATATTATTTAAATCCAGCTGGAACAAAAATTTATGATGGAGAAACTGCAAGTGCTTGGTATTATAATGGTCCTACAGTAGAAGGTGTTAACCAAAGATATGCTAGTGACCCAAATTGGCATACAAAAGTATATTCTTACATGGAAATGTTATATAATAGACTTAGCTAAAAGGAGTCATTATGAAAAAAATTAGAATTAAACATCCTAAAACTATTTTAATAATTTTTATATTACTGATGTGTACATTATCATTTTTGTACTATGATTTAATTTTTAAAGTTTCTTATGCAAAAGATGAATTTGTAACTCAAGTTGAAAAAATTGCTGAACAAAATGAAAATCCTATCTTTAAGATTCAAAAAATATTAATATACAGTAGTGCAAATGCTATTGATAAAAGTGAAAATGAATCTTTGCAAGATTTAAGTGTTTTACAATACAGTGATATTGCAATAACAATAGATAATACAAGTACTATATATGAACTTACAAACGAAAATACAATAAAAGAATTATATATTGATAACATTAGTATTTCAACAGGCTCAGATAAAGGACATCAATATGTAAATTATAAAAGTGCATTAGACTTTGCCAAATATAAGGAAGTTAAGAAATTAAATAGTGATGAAATAAAATATAATATTGTTAATACAAATGATGAAAATAGTAATACAGATTATGGACTACCTACTTTTTATGCAGATTGTTCAAATCCAATTACTTTAGAATATATGAATCAAGATATTATAACAAACTATGCTACTTCTTCTGATTCTAATACTATTTCTTTTAATGGAAAAGTATTACAAGAAGCTAACATTGATTTAAATGATATTAATTATTCGCTAAATTTTACAATTCATATTGTTAATAATTTAAATGAAAAATTTATTTGTCCTGTAAGACTTCAAGTAGATTTAGGTGGTAATGATGGTGGTATTTATAAAGGATATAAATATGATACTACATCTGTTTCAGGATATGAATATAATTTTATTAAACTTATAAAATAAAAATGGCATAATTAAAATTTGGTCAGAAATGCATTTTTCTGGCCAATTTTAATAACTTCAGAGTAATCCCCCAGTTATACTGGGGGATAATTATTATTTCTCTTTTGTTCTTATTAAATTTATACAATTCTTTAGAATAATTCCTTACTTAAATCTAATAATACATCTTCTACACCAATTGGTGTTACTTCATTTTCTTTAAATACTTTCAATATCCTATCTACTTTTTGTTCATCATTTGATAAATATGTTATTTCTTTATTTTCTATTCTAGTATTATTGGGTATATATTCTGTTTTTACAACATCAATACCAAATTTTGCATTTTCATTTTTTACAAATTGGTCTTCATTTATTTTTTTATAATATTCTAATTTTATAGGATATTGAATACCTGCTTCTATTAGTTTTTCTTTTTCTATAAATTTTCCACCAAAAAAAGTTCTCATAATTTTTCTCTCCTTATTCTTTCGTACTTTTCTATGATACTATGATTAGATTCACTTTGCAAGAACTTTTCATCGCATTATTTTACATATTTCTACTATTTTTCACTTTCTTTCCGTTTTTTCGATTTTTTATGTTAAAAAACATCAATTTTAGTCTTTTTGATATATTTTATATTTCAAAATTCGATAGATTTAGACATGTAGTTTATCTTATAATATATATATATATATATTTATTTATTTATAAATTGGATTTTTATGCCATTTTTCTATTATCCCATTTTAAAATAGTAGTAATTTTTTTCATTACTACTATTTCTTTTTCATTACTATTTTTCTTTTTGATATTTAGCTTTTCATTCCTAGTCTGTTTTAGGCTCAATCTCGTTCTTTTTATTTTTCATCTTCTTTTCTAAATTTTATCAAATCTTCTACTCTCATTTTTCCTGCTCTTGTTACAAAATTGTATCCATATTTTTCTTTTAATTTATCAATTACTTTATCTAATTTTTCTTGCTTTTCATTTTTGGCTTCATCTTTAAATAAAGATATTTGCATTTCTTCTTTATCTGTCAAATCCTCTACTCTAATTCCTATTAACCTAATTGGTGTTCCTTTTCTATACATTTGTTTTAATAATTCTTTTGCATTATTAAAAATATCTTTTGTGCTTGTAGTTGCATTTATCAATTTTTTCTGATGAGAAGTATCTATAAAATCTTTAGTTCTTAATTGAACATTAACAACTTTTGCTAACATTTTTTGTTTTCTTAATCTATATGTTACTTGTTCTGTTAAAGCTAGTAATATTTCTTCTAACTTTTCTATATTTGAAATATCTTTTGGTAATGTTATTGAATTCCCAATTCCTTTTGGTTTTTCCTTTTCATATTTTACTTCTGAATTATCAATTCCATTAGCATATTCCCACATCATCGTACCATGTTTTCCAAATTTATCTTCTAGAACTTTTTTATTGGCTTTTGCTAAATCTCCAATAGTCCTTATTTGCATATTATATAATTTAGGAACTGTTCTTTTTCCTAACATAAATAACTCTGAAATATGAAGACCCCACATCTTTTTTGATATTTCATTTTCAAAAAGAGTATGTACTCTATCTGGTTTAGCAAAATCTGATGCCATTTTTGCTAAAAGTTTATTATGTGCTACACCAACATTTACAGTAAAACCTAATTCTTCTTTTACCCTTCGATTAATTTCTTTTCCTTTATTTAATAAGCTATCTTTCATTAAATAATGTGTCATATCTAAAAAACATTCATCAATACTAAATCTTTCAATTTTATCTGTATATTCTAATAATAATTGATATAACTGATTTGAATAATTCCTATATACCTTAAAGTTTGATGGAAATATCTTCAATCCTGGACATTTCATTCTTGCTTGATAAATTGTTTCAGCTGTTTTTATACCACATTCTTTTGCTTTCATACTTTTTGCTAAAACAATTCCTGACCTTTTAGCTTCATCTCCTCCAATAATGGCTGGTATTTCTCTTATATCAAGTTCACTCCCATTTTTTAACATATCTAAGGCTGTCCAACTTAAAAAAGCATTATTAACATCTACATGTAATATTTGACGTTCCATATTATCACCATTTAAATTATAGAATATTTGTTTGTGTTTGTCAATGTTATACATCCATTTTACAGAACTAAATTATGAATTTTTTATCTGAAATATATCATAACTTTACATTTTTCTCAATTAAATTTCAAGATTTCACATTAATACTTTATAATTTTAAGACAACAAATAAAGCACATCTCTGTACTTTATTACTGTAAAGTGGATTGCCCACTATTTTTTTACCATTCAACCATTTACCATTTCAAATTTTTTAAAAATAAATGATTATTATATTTAACTTTTTATTTTTGTAAATCTTCCGAAGCATTGGTATTACTTGTTTTTTCTTCTTTTAGACCAATCAACGCAACGCATTCGACGTGTGTCACAGGAAGTTTATATTCATGTCTACATACTACCTTAAATCATACAATATTTGGTGTGAATAGTCATGTCTACGATACACACTGTTTATGATATAAATCTTAATATAAAATGTAGATTGTAAAGTTTACTCTATTTCCTTCTCTTTTAAATCCATTTTTATCAGGAATGGTAAAACCTTCTTTATATGCCTATTTTTTACTGGAATAGTAAAACCCACTTTATATACCCATTTTAACTGGAATGGTAAAACCTCTTTTATGATAACTGTAAATTTATACTATTTATTAGTACTTTGTATTAATTTATCAAAATCTGATTGATATAATTTATCCTGTATCACTCTATACTTTTCAAATTCTGCTAATGCTTTTTCTTCTGCAATCTCATGTTGTTTTTGATAAAATAAAAGTGGTCCAAAAAATTAGAGAATTCTAATTGAAAA
>CANAUI010000057.1 GCA_947364715.1 uncultured Clostridium sp. | reverse complement strand
TTAAAACGAAAAATGAGTGAATATTTTCACTCATTTTTCGTTGAGACTTTTTTTATAGCCCCTACAATATTTAAAAAACAAAAAAACATCTTATAAAAATATAATAATAAAATAAAATTTGTGTTATAATATAATACATAATTAATAAGGAAAAATAAAAAAATTGACATCTGGTATATATAAAAAATAATTATAAAAACATACCAAATGCCAAGGAAAGGAAGAACATGAAGGATATAAAAAAAGAAATAAAAAAGGGGATTCAACTGCATATTTTAAATACAGATAAATTTAAAACAAACTTAGTAGCTATATTTTTAACAACAAAACTGGAAAGAGAAACTGTAACAGCAAATGCACTTATTTCAGCTGTATTAAGAAGAGGAACAAATTATATGAAGACACAAGAAGAAATAAGCAAACATTTAGAAGAATTATATGGAGCTAGTTTTGATTGTGGTATTGATAAAATAGGAGATAATCAAATATTAAAATTTTATATTGAAACTGTAAATGATACATTTTTACCACAATCAAATGAAAACATATTAAATAGAACTATTGAAAATATATTTGATATTATATTTAATCCATTAGTAGAGAACAATGCTTTTAAAAAAGAATATGTAGAACAAGAAAAAATCAATATGAAACAAAGAATAGAAGGAAGAATTGATAATAAAAGAACATATGCATTAGATAGATGTATAGAGGAGATGTATAAAGACAAACCATTTGGTTTATATAGATTTGGATATATAGAAGACTTGAACAATATTAATGAAATAAATTTATATGAAAGATACAAAAAACTTATTGAACAATGCAAAATTGATGTTTTTGTTTCTGGAAATATCAATGACGAAGTAGAAAATATGATAGTAGAAAATCAAAATCTAAAACAATTAGAAGAAAGAGAGCCTAACTATAATAAAGAGAGTGAAAAAAATACAGTTAAACAAGGTGAAAAAATAGAAACAATGGATGTTATGCAAGGAAAATTAGTAGTGGGATTAGATGTAAATTCACAAAATGAAGACGAGAAATATAATGTTATGATATATAATGCAATTTTAGGAGGAAGTGCAAATTCTAAGATATTCCAAAATGTTAGAGAAAAAGCAAATTTAGCATATGAAGCAAGTTCTAGATATTTGAGATATAAAGATAATATATTTATAAATTGTGGAATAGAAATATCAAATTATGAAAAAGCATTAAATTTAATAAAAGAACAATTAGAAGATATGAGAAAAGGTGATTTTACAGAAGAAGAAGTAGAAAATGCTAAAAATAGCATTATATCATCAATCAAAACAATTGATGATGAGCAAGATACAAGTATTACTTACTATTTTGGACAAGAAATGTCTGGAAATCAAAATTCAGTAGATGATTATATAGAAAGAATAGGAAAAATAACAAAAGAAGATGTTATCCAAGTAACTAATAAGGTGGAAATGAATACTGTATATTTTTTGAGAAATTAATGAAGAAGGAGAAAAATAGATGCAAATAATAGAAAATTCAAAAGTAAAGGAAAAAGTATATTTAGAGAAATTAGAAAATGGCTTAACAGTCATGATTATTCCAAAAAAAGGAATGAAGAAAAAATATATGATATGGGGGACAAATTATGGCTCAAATGAAAATGTATTTATTGTTCCTGAAGAAAATACAGAAACAAAAGTCCCAAATGGAGTGGCACATTTTTTAGAGCATAAGTTGTTTGAACAAGAAAATGGTACAAATAGTTTAGATACTTTAACAGCATTAGGAGTTGATGCCAATGCTTTTACAACAAATGATATGACAGCATATTTATTTGGATGTACAGACAATTTTTATCCAGCGATGGATGAATTAATGGATTATGTACAAAACCCATATTTTACAGATGAAAATGTAGAAAAGGAAAAAGGAATTATTGGTCAAGAAATTATGATGTATGATGATTCTCCAGATTGGAAAGTATATTTAAATGCTATGCAAATATTATATCATAATCATCCAATGAAAATTGATGTTGTT
This sequence comes from uncultured Clostridium sp., assembly GCA_947364715.1. GTDB lineage: Bacteria > Bacillota > Clostridia > TANB77 > CAG-508 > CAG-269. The sequence continues at coordinate 8,823 of CANAUI010000057.1, read as the reverse complement.
GGAACTATAGATTCTATTAATAAAATAGATAAAGAAGTTTTAAATAAATGTTACAATACATTTTATAATTTATCTAATATGGCAATTGTTGTATGTGGAGATTTTGAAGCAGAAGACATGTTAGGAGAAATTAAAAAACGATTAAAGGATAGCAAATCAAGTGGAGAAATACAAACATTTTATCCAGAAGAGCCAGAGTCTATTGTAAAAGAAAAGATAGAGGAAGAGATGGAAGTAAGTAGACCTATGTATACAATAGCAATAAAAGTAAAACCGACAGAAGACCATAAAGAAATGGTAAAAAGAGATATTGGAATTCAAATCTTATTAGAATTGTTAATAGGCAAAAGCTCAAGATTATATAAACAATTATATGATGAGGGAATTATTTCAGGAGGAATTAGTGGAGATTATGAATTTTCAGAAAATTATGCACATATTTTAATTTCTGGAAAATCTAATAAACCTGAAGAAGTTTATGATAAGATTAAAAAAGAAATAAATATACAAAAACAAGAAGGCATTTCTCAAAATGAGTTTAGTAGAATAAAAAAGAAACTTTATGGAGAATATGTAAAAGATTATAATGATATTGAAAATATTGCTAATATGTTTTTATCAAATTATTTCCTAGGAATAAATAGTTTCGACTATTTAGAACAAATAGATGCGATAGATGTAGAATATTTAACACAAGTGTTAAATGATGTATTTAAAGAAGAGAAAATGGTAATTTCTATTGTCAAAAATAAGGTATAAAAAATAAGGCAAAAAAACAGTATTAAGATAATAAAAATCATAATACTGTTTTTTTATATTTTTTAGTGTCGAATATTGTAAAAACAAGTCATACGAAAATTGACAAAAACAAGTGAAATTGCTTGACTGAGAGATTTTTGTGTGCTAATTTATAATTATACAGAAGATAAATTAGAAAAAAGGAGAGATAGAAATGTTAAATGATGAAATTTGTAAATTACGTGATAAGTTAAATAAAAGTATAGAAGAAGGAAAGGATTATAATATCATTTATAAAATAAGTGTAGAACTTGATGAATTAATTGCATCTTATTATGGTAAAGATAATAAAAAAAAACAAATAATAGCATTGATATAAAAAAATAATCCTTTTATCAAGATAATTATTATCGGTGTATTGGAGCACCTATATTTGCTTCATTAAACTACATAATGGGTACAAGTGGAAGTTATGGAAGTTTTTTTCTGATGGTTATTATAACTGAAATGTGGTTAGACCAGTAGTTTGTATTCCAAACACAGTATTTGATAGTAAATATACATTAGTAGATGATTAATATAGAGATTATAATTTGATTAAATAAAAGTACTAGCAGATTTACAATTTGCTAGTGCTTTTGCAGTCTTATAAGAGAACAATTATCTTGTAACTTGTAGTTACAGTTCACAGTCAATAGATATTACTTTTTTCATTATCTACTCGGCTTGTTATATAGATTATAAATTCTAAGATTTAAATAACCGAGCCTCTCGTTATTACGCTTCCTCAGTTATTTAAATCTAAGAATTTATACATCTATTCCACGGCACATTCGTCGTTAATTCAAAAAGTAATATCTATTGACTGTGAACAGTAACAACTTGTAACAAAAATAATAAAAATACAGTAATAAACTACTTGAAAAAAAACTAAAAATGGGATATAATTTTTTGCCAGGTGAGAGGTGAAAAAATCATGGAAATAAACAAATACATAATAGATAATTTATGTGATGATGCTGGAATGTCTAGAACAAAAAAAGCATATGAATATAAAAAAGAAGGAAAAGTTGACATTATTAATTCTGAATATCAAAATATGCTAAATTTTGAAGTTAAAGCAAATGTTTATGGGAATGAAGAATACCATACATATATTTTAGTGCAAAATGGAGAAATAGAAGACATTACTTGTACATGTCAAGATTATTATAATCATTATGGTGTATGTAAACACACACTTGCCATGGTGCTAGAATTTGCAGATAGAGAAAATCATGTAAAGAAAAACAGTGATTTTGGAGAATTTATAGATTCTGAGAATTCTAATCATTTTGAAAATACATTAGAACAAGAGGTTAATTCAAATTATAACAAATATAGAGGATTTAAACAAATTGTTAATATTTTTTATAATGAAGAAATTGAAAGTATAGATGAAGAAGAAACTGAATTAAAAGAGCAAGGAACAATAAAAATAGAACCAGAGATATTTTATGATAAATTTACAGGTGATATGAAAGTTGAATTTAAAGTAGGAAATAAAAGAATGTATAAAATCAAGAATTTATCTGAGTTTTATAATAGAATGTTAAATAAAGAGTTATATAAATATGGGCAAAAACTGCAATTTGTTCACACAAAAGAAAGTTTTGAAAAAGAAAGTATACCAGTATTAGAGTTTTTGATGAAATATGCAGAAATTATCAAATATGCAAATTCAAATTCTAATAGTAATTATCGATTTTATGGCAATGCTTTGAGTGAAACCAATATTATTTTAAGTAATAGTGGTATTGATGATATATTTGACATTTTAAAAGGGAAAAAGATAACCTTACAAAAAGAATATAAGAAAACAGAGATAGAGTTTACAAAAGAACAACCAAATATTCAATTTAATTTAAGAAAAATAGATGAAGAAAATTATGAAATAATACCAAATGTAGAAATTTATAAAATTTCTATTATAAAAGGAAAAGAGTATAAATATATATTAGATGAAAACAAATTATATAGATGTGATAAAAAATTTGAAAAAGCAAATTTGAAATTGCTGGAAATTTTTAGACAAAATTATATGACAGAAGTAAAATTGGGAAAAGAAGAGTTATCACAGTTGTTTTCTGTTATTATTCCAAAAGTAAAAAATGCTATAAAATTAGAAAATATTCCTGAAGAAGAAATTGAGAAATATAAGCCAAAAACATTAATAACAAAAGTATATCTGGATTTTGATGAATATGATTATTTAGTAGCAGATGTGAAATTTTGCTATGATAATCAAGAATTTAATCCTTTAGACGAAAAATATAAAATAGATATACCAAGAAATATGATAAAAGAAACAAAAGCATTAAATATTTTTAGAAAAACAGGATTTATGTTAGATACCAAAAATTTAAGATTTATATTACCAGATAATGATAAAATATATCAATTTTTAACACAAGAAATAAATTATTATATGCAAAACTTTGAGGTTTTAGCAACAGAAAATTTCAAGAAAAAACAAATAAAGCAACCTAAAATGGGAACAATAGGTGTAAAAATAGAGAATAATTTGCTTTCTGTTGATTTAAACAATTTAGATATAGATATAAAAGAATTAGAAAAAATTATGCAAAAGTATAATTTGAAGAAAAAATATTATAGATTAAAAGATGGTAGTTTTTTAGAATTAGAAAATAATAAAGAATTAGATTTTATTGATAAATTGGTTACTGGAATGGATATAGAATATAAAGACTTAGAAGAGGGAGAAGTCAATCTTCCAATTTATAGAAGTTTATATTTAGAAGAACTATTAAAAAAATCAAAAGGAAAACAAATTATTAGAAATGAAACTTATAAAGATGTTGTAAGTGAGCTAAACAAAGAAGAGGAAAATGATGAAATAAAAGTGCCACAAGTATTAGAAAATACTTTAAGATATTATCAAAAGATTGGATTTAAATGGTTAAAAACATTAGACAAATATAAATTTGGTGGTATATTAGCAGATGATATGGGACTAGGAAAAACAGTACAAATGTTATCTGTTATTGTGGACTATGTACAAAATACCCCAAAAGAAGAAAGAAAAACTAGTATAGTTATATCACCAAGTTCTTTAACATTAAATTGGCAAAATGAAGCAGAAAAATTCACAGGAGAGCTACAAACACTTGTTATTAATGGTACATTATCAGAAAGAAAAAGAAAGATTGCAGAAATGGAAAATTATGATTTAGTGATAACTTCTTATGAATTATTAAAAAGAGATATAGAATTATACAAAGAAAAAAATTATCACTTTAAATATATGATTGCAGACGAAGCACAATACTTAAAAAATAGTAATACACAAAATGCAAAATCTATAAAGAAAATCATTGCAGATACCAGATATGCATTAACAGGAACACCAATTGAAAATTCTTTAGCAGAATTATGGTCAATATTTGATTATATTATGCCTGGATATTTGTTCTCATACAAAAAGTTTAAAAGCCTTTATGAAACACCGATTATAAAAGAAAATAACACACAATCATTAAATAAATTAAAAATGTTAATAGAACCATTTATTTTAAGAAGAACAAAATCAGAAGTATTAACAGAACTTCCTGAAAAGACAGTAACAGTTTTGAATAATGAAATGGAAGAAGAACAAAAGAATTTGTATCTTTCATATTTAGCACAAGCAAGAGAAGAAGTGGCACAAGAAATTAATTTAAATGGTATTGAAAAAAGCCATATTAAGATATTATCTGTTTTAACAAGATTAAGACAAATTTGCTGTCATCCAAGTTTATTTATTAAAGATTATATAAATGGAAGTAGTAAATTAAATCAATGTATGGAAATTGTAGAAGATGCTGTAAAAAGTGGCCATAAAATATTATTATTTTCTGGGTATACCTCTATGTTTCCAATTATCGAAAATCAGTTACAAAATTTAAATATAAAATATTTTAAATTAACTGGAGCAACAAAAGTAGATGAAAGAATCGATTTAGTAGATGAATTTAATGAAAATTCAAATATTAAAGTGTTTTTAATATCTTTAAAAGCAGGAGGAACAGGATTGAATTTAACAGGAGCAGATATGGTAATACATTATGACCCATGGTGGAATTTATCCACAGAAAATCAGGCTACAGATAGAGCATACAGAATTGGACAAAAAAATAATGTGCAAGTATATAAATTAATTACAAAAAATTCGATTGAAGAAAAAATATATGAGTTACAACAAAAAAAGGCGGAATTGATTGATAATATGCTTAGTACAAAGACATCATTTATTAGTAATTTATCAAAAGAAGATATTATGAAACTATTTGAAGAGTAGTTATTTTAAACCATACTAGAAAAGCAATATGAATTTTCTAGTGTGGTTTGTTTTTTTGGACAAAAAGCATAATTATAATAAAAATATTGTCAGGTAGAATCAAATTAATGTATAATAATATATATAAAATTTTGTGAGTATAAAAATAAATAGAGAATTTATATAAAATATGAGGGAAAAGTTGAAAATAAAATTTAAGCATTAGGAAAGGATGTAATTAAATATGAAAGATTATATAACAATAATAGGTGGTGGATTGGCAGGAGCAGAATCAGCTTATCAAATTGCTAAAAGGGGAATAAAAGTAAAATTATATGAAATGAAGCCAATAAAATTTTCACCAGCACATAATAATCAGAATTTAGCAGAAATTGTGTGTAGTAATTCTTTTAAATCTAATTTATTAACAAATGCTTGTGGATTATTAAAAGAAGAATTAAGAAGATTAGATTCTTTATTAATTAAAATAGCAGATGAAACAAATGTACCTGCAGGACAAGCATTAGCAGTAGATAGAGAATTATTTTCGGAAAAAGTAACAAAGATTATAGAAGGAAATGAATATATAGAAGTCATACATAAAGAAATTACTGATATAGAAGAAGTAGCAAAAGATGGTATTGTTATTATTGCAACAGGGCCATTAACCTCAGAAGCATTGGCAAAAGATATTCAAAAAATAACAACTCAAGATAAGTTGTATTTTTATGATGCAGCAGCACCAATTGTAAACAAAGATAGTATAAATTTTGATATTGCTTTTTATGGAGATAGATATATACAAGAAAAGAAAAAAGAAGAAAGTATTGAAGAATGGAAAGAGCGACTAGATGAGGAAAAAGAAAAACAAAGTTATATAAATCTCCCTATGAATCAAGAAGAATATGAAAAATTTGTAGAAGAATTAATAAATGCAGAAGTGGTGACTTTACATGATTTTGAAAAAAGAGAAATTTTTGAAGGTTGTATGCCAATAGAAATTATGGCAAAAAGGGGAAAAGATACTTTACGATTTGGTCCATTAAAACCAGTTGGATTTGATGACCCAAGAACTGGAAGAAGACCATATGCAGTTGTACAATTAAGACAAGATGATAAAAAAGCTACAATGTATAATATAGTTGGTTTTCAAACTAATTTAAAATATGGAGAACAAAGAAGAATTTTTTCTATGATTCCAGGATTAGAACAGGCGGAATTTGTAAAATATGGTGTTATGCATAGAAATACTTATATTAACTCTACAGAATTGCTAGATGAAACATATTGTTTAAAAAGCAATCCTAATATTTATTTTGCTGGTCAAATAACAGGAGTGGAAGGATATGTTGAGTCTATATCTTCTGGAATGGTGGCAAGTTTGAATGCTGTTCTTCAGTTTGAAAATATGAAAGATAAAAATATAAAGTTAGAAAAAGAAAGTAATCAAAGTAAAAAAGAGAAAAAGCCTGATACAAATGATTTATCTCTTTCTTCAAATACAGAAGAAATAAAGATGGAACAGATTAGTAAAAGTAAAATAACTTTTTCAGAATATACAGTAATTGGTGCATTAGCAAAATATATTTCCACTTCAAATACGAAGTTTCAACCTATGAATGCAAATTTTGGGATTTTACCAGAACTTGAAGGGAAAAAGATAAGGGATAAGAAGGAAAGATATATGAGTTTGGCTCAAAGGAGTTTGGAGAATTTGTAATTATTTACGAGATTCTGTATACAAAAAAGTTAAGTTACTTATTACAAGATAGTTACATAAATATTAAAAGAATGTAACAATATAGACATGAGATACAGATATTGGTAAAATAATTGTGAGGAGAAGAAAATGAAAGAAATATCATTATGTATGATTGTAAAGGATGAAGAAGAAGTAATAGGAAGATGTTTAAATAGTGTAAGTGATATTGTTGATGAAATCATTGTTGTCGATACAGGGTCTACAGATAAAACGAAAAATATAGTAAGTGAATATACTGATAAAATTTATGAGTTCGAATGGGTTAATGATTTTGCAAAAGCAAGGAATTATTCTTTTTCTAAAGCAACAAAAGAGTATATATTTTGGTTAGATGCTGATGATGTTGTACTTGAAGAAGATAGAAAAAAATTAATTAAACTTAAAGAAGGTATGGACGGAACAGTAGATGTATATACAATGAAATACAATTATAGTCAAGATGAAAATGAAAATCCATTAATTGTTCAAAGAAGAGAAAGAATAGTAAAAAAAGCAAATAACTATAAATGGCAAAGTCCAATACATGAGGTGATTTATCTAACAGGAAATATAGTGGATACAGATATTGTGATAACACATAAAAAACATGAAATTAAAGATTTAAATAGGAATTTAAAAATTTTTGAGGAAATGATAAAAAATAATGTGGAATTTGATGATAGACAAGAATATTGTTATGCAAAAGAATTGTATTTTACACAACATATAACAGAAGCTATTGAACAGTATAATAAATTTGTTAATAAATATATTGATGGATATGAATTAAGAAAAGAATTATTATATTCTGCGCTTATAGAGCTTTCAGATTGCTATAAACAAATAGGAAATAAAGAAAAAGAATGGGAGACACTACTATTGATTTTGCGAAGACAAATTCCAAAGAAGGACTGTTTGAATAAAATAGCAGATATATTTTTTAGGGAAAAGAAATATAAAGAAGCTATATTTTGGTTTGAAAATGTGCTAAAAATACAAGATACATTAGAAGAAACTTATAATGATTATTATGCTAATATTTGTATAGGTGTGTGTTATTATTGGTTAGGAGATATAAAAAATGCATATTTTTATAATGAAAAAGCGGGGAAAATGAGACCAACTGATGAAATATATTTGAAAAATAAGTCAATTTATGAAGAAAATTAGTATAACCAATAGAGTTTTCACGAAAACTATTGGCAAAGTATGTGATTTGTGGTAAAATAATATTATATGAATATAAAATTTGGAGGAAATAAAAATGAAATATTATGATTATTATGATTTTGACGATGAAATTAATATAGTTGTAAAGGAATATAATAGAGTAAAACCAGATAAAAAAGTATTAGAAAATGATGTAAAAGACCTTGAAAATAAGATTCACAACCTAGAGAGTAAAAAGGCTGAAGAAAAAAATGATATTTTCAAAAGAAAATATGATAGAATTATTTCTGAATACTCAAGTGAAAAAGAGTTAAAAGAAAAAAGTATTGAAGAAATAAAAGCTCATTTGAAAGTAAAGATAGATAATGCCAATAATAAATTAGAGAAGAAATTAAAGGAAAAAGCCTCAAAGATTGAAATTAGTGAACAAAATATAAAATCAGTATCAGGACAATTAGAAATTGTAAAAAAACAAATTGAAGAAATAAAAAGTAAAGAAGATGAAGAGTTATCACCAGCAATTAAAGAATCAACCTTGTTAGGACTATATCCAAAACAAACACAATATGAGAATAGTTTAAAAGAGTATATGATAAATTCAGAAATTTTATTAGAAGAAAAGTTGGTAATTGAAGAGTTGAAGGCACTCTTGAACATAGATTTTATGGAAAAGCTTGTTAGAAAATGGAATGAAATAACAAAAGAAAGTGTTATGATACAACAAACTACACCAACAACACCAGCACCAACAACACCAGTGCCAACAACACCAGCGCCAACAACACCAGTGCCAACAACACCAGTGCCAACAACACCAGCGCCAACAACACCAGCGCCAACAACACCAGCGCCAACAACA
>CANAUI010000056.1 GCA_947364715.1 uncultured Clostridium sp. | reverse complement strand
CCAAGCTGCCTAGTACCTAATCAAAAAATGTCCAATTTTTTGGGTTCAGTACAAATTTTGTCGTTTTTTGTTTTTTTCTAAATCACTAATCACTACCCATTAATAATTAATTTTAAAGAATTTATTGCTTCTTGTAATCCAGGTAATAATGCATTTATTAAATCTTCGTTAGATTGTATTTTCCATTCTCTGTTTTGTTTAACTAATTGTATTGTTACTGTTACTGTTTTTGTTCCTATATCTTCACTTTTTAATTGTTGTTTTAATTTATTATTTTGTTCTTCTTTTGAAAAAGACCCGCCATTAAACGCAATTTTTAATGCTTCTTTTGTATAATTAGATATAATTTGTTCAAAATCTTTATTTGTAATTTCTACCTCAACACTTGCTGTAGTCTCTTCTTTTGAGATATTTAAAATTTTCCATGATAATCTATTAAAAAATAAACTTTGTGTTTCTTCATCCATTTCTGTATTTTGTAACATTTTTGATTTATCAATAATTTCTTCATAATTCACATATTTGTTAACACTTCCAAAGTCAGCATTTTTCAGACTATTTAACATTCCTTGAACAGTCTTTTCTGGAGTTGTTGGTAATAATAATAATGCAGTTATTATAGCTAACACAACTAGTAATAGTATTATTCCACTAACAAAATATCCGACTTTTTTAGTTGATTTTTCTTCACTTACTATTTTTTCTTTATGCTTTTTCTTCTCTTTTTTATTTTCAATGTTATTCATATCTGTTTCTTTTTTTAAATCTTTTGCCTGTACTTTACTAAATTTTGGCTCATCTACTTTTTCTTGTTTTTCTTCTTTTTTTATTTCATCCATAGCAATCCCTCTTTCTTGTTATACTACTATTTTTATTAAATATATAATTGCTTTTATTAATAATAAATAAAAGTAATCTGTTCAATTCAATAAAAATTATATATTAATAAAGAGTTTTTTTCAACTATTTTTCTACAATTTCTGCAAAAAATACTTGTACTATGTCACACTGCTTGATTAATTCCTGTTGCTACAATTTTACTCATATTTTCAATCAATCCATCAATTTCCTTTGGTGTCACAATCAAATTATAATCTTGTGGAATCAAAGCTTCTCTTATTTCTTCATAATTATCTTCTTCTTTTAATTGATTTAGATAATCATTTGACTTTGCTTCATCCTGTAATTTAGTAATAAATAAATCTAATGAATCATTTACTAATACAGCTGTTTCTACAACTGTTGGAATTCCAATAGCGACAACTGGAATCCCTAATGTATTTTCGCTAATTTCCTTTCTGGTATTCCCAACACCTGCACCTGGTACAATTCCTGTATCTGATATTTGTACAGTACTACTAATTCTTTCTATACTCCTAGATGCTAAAGCATCTATCACTATTAATAATTTAGGATGTGTATTTTCCACTATCCCTTTTAAAATTTCTACAGTTTCTATTCCTGTTGTTCCTAATACTCCTGGAGATATAGCACTTACATTCCTAGCTCCCTCTTTTACATACTGTGGTAAATATTTAATCATATGTCTTGTAACTTCTATATCATTAATAACTTTTGGCCCTAAAGCATCAGGTGTTACATAAATATTTCCAAGTCCAACCACTAATATCTCACCTGTTTTATCTATATGACTATCTACAATTTTTCTCAATTCTTCTGCCAGTGTATCTGCTGATTTTTGAATTTCATCTTCTTCTGCAATTTTTAAGTTTTTAATATCAATGGTTACATATACACCTTTCGGTTTTCCAATTGCTTTTTCTCCTTCTTCATTTGTTATCTTTACTCTATCAACTTTTATATTTTCATCAATCTGTTGCTCCTCACTTTCTATACCATTAATTTCATTTTCTAATTTATTTGCTGTTTTATAAATTTCTCTTCTTTCTGTTGCTAAATCAGTTCTAAAATTAAACATGTACCTCTCCTTTCTTTAAACTTTAAAATTTTTTTAAGTTCAACTTATATTGTTTTTATTATTTGTAAATTTTTTAAATTTATTCTTTTATAACACTTAATCAACTATAATATTGATTTTTATATATCTTTTAGATTTTAGTTAAAATTGCTATTTGCAACTTAACTAAAAAAATAAGCTACCAAAGTAGTTTATCTACTCTAGTAGCTTATTTCCTATATGCAAATTGTGCCTTATATAAATCTCTGCTCTAATAATTTTATAAAATACTTTTTTTATTTATAATATATACTATTTCTCCAAATACTTCTTTAAAAACTTACCTGTGTAGCTTCTTTCATTAGAACAAACCTGTTCTGGAGTACCAACTGCAATCACTTCTCCTCCATTATCTCCACCTTCTGGTCCCAAATCAATAATATGGTCACAAGTTTTAATTAAATCCAAATTATGTTCAATAACAATAATTGTATTTCCTGTATCCACTAATCTTTGTAAAATCTCTACTAACTTATGAACATCTGCAATATGAAGTCCTGTTGTTGGCTCATCTAAAATATATAAAGTTTTGCCTGTTGCTTTTTTAGATAATTCTGTTGCTAATTTTACTCTTTGTGCTTCACCTCCTGATAAAGTTGTTGAAGGTTGTCCTAATTTAATATAACTTAATCCTACATCATATAATGTTTGCATTTTTTGTTTAATTTTTGGTATTTTATCAAAAAATTGTAAAGCTTCTTCAACTGTCATATCTAAAACATCTGCAATTGTTTTACCTTTATATTTTACCTCTAAAGTTTCTCTATTATATCTTTTTCCTTTACATACTTCACAAGGTACATAAATATCTGGCAAGAAATGCATTTCAATTTTATGCACACCATCACCATTACAGCTATCACATCTTCCACCTGCTACATTAAAACTAAATCTCCCTTTTTGATATCCTCTTAGTTTTGCCTCTTCTGTTTCTGCAAAAATATCTCTAATTAAATCAAATACACCTGTATATGTTGCAGGATTTGAACGTGGTGTTCTTCCAATTGGTGATTGGTCTATATTAATGATTTTATCAATTTGGTCAATTCCTTTAATTTGCTTACATTTTCCTGGTTTTTCATTTGCACCATTTAGCTCTTTGGCAATAGTTTTATATAACACTTCATTTACCAATGTAGACTTTCCAGAGCCAGATACACCTGTCACACAATTAAACACACCTAATGGAAACTTAACACTAACATTTTTTAGGTTATTTTCTGTAGCATCTTGTACTTCAATAACCTTTGATTTTGTATGTTTTCTTCTCTTTTCAGGAACTGGAATTTTTAATCTTCCACTTAAATATTTTCCAGTAATAGATTTTTCTACTTGTTTAATTTCTTCTGCTGTTCCGTTGTGCCATTACTTGTCCTCCATGAGTTCCTGCACCTGGTCCTATATCAATTACTTGGTCTGCTACATACATTGTATCTTCATCATGTTCTACAACTAGCAAAGTATTTCCTAAGTCTCTTAATTTTTTTAAGGTTACTAATAATCTATCATTATCTCTTTGATGTAAACCAATACTTGGCTCATCCAAAATATATAATACACCTGTCAAACCAGAGCCTATTTGTGTAGCTAAACGAATTCTTTGTGCTTCTCCACCTGATAAAGTTCCTGCACTTCTTGATAATGTTAAATATTCTAATCCAACATCAATTAAAAATTGCAATCTTTGATGGATTTCTTTTAAAATCAGGTCTGAAATCATCTTTTCTGTTTTATTTAGTTTTAAATTGTCTAAATAGTATTTTATTTGATTTATAGACATTTCTGTTAATTCATTTATATTCTTATCACCTATTTTTATAGATAAAATTTCTGGTTTTAATCTTGCACCATGACATGAATAACATAGAGAATTACTCATATACATTTCATAAAAATCACGCATTCCTTGTGATTTAGTTTCATTATGACGCCTATCTAATGTTGGAAGTACTCCTTCAAATGGTGCTGTAAATTTCCTAATACCTGCTGGTGATACATATTCAAAATCAATTTGTTCATCACCTGTACCATATAAGATTTTTTCCATAAAACTTCTTGGTAATTCTTTAATTTTCTTTCCTTTGATATCAATTCCATAATGTTTACCAACACTTTCAAAATACATTTTAGCCATGGTATCACCTTTTTTCATAGTGCTTGACCCAAAAGCTTTTATACCATCATATAAAGTTTTATTTTTATCTGGAATAATTAAATCTTCATCCATTTTCATTAAATAACCGATTCCTGTACAGGTTTGGCATGCTCCCATTGGATTATTAAATGAAAACATTCTAGGTGTTAGCTCTGGAAAACTAAAACCACAATCAGGACATGCATAATTACAACTATATAATTTTTCTCCTCTTCCAACAGTATCAATTAATACTAGTTGATTCGCATGTTTTAAGGCAATTTCTACTGATTCTGTTAGTCTACTTAAAATATCTGGTTTTATTACTAATCTATCTACTACTAATTCAATATCATGTTTTTTCTTTCTATCTAATTCAATATCATCAGAAAGCTCATATATCTCTCCATCAATTCTAACTCTAACAAATCCTTCTTTTTGAAATTCTTCTAATTGTTTTGTATATTCTCCTTTTCTTCCTCTAACTACTGGTGCTAATATTTGAATCCTAGTTCCTTCTTCTAATTCCATAATATTATCTACAATTTGGTCTATAGTTTGTTTTTCTATTTTCTTTCCACAATTTGGACAATATGGTACACCAATTCTAGCATATAATAAACGAATATAATCATAAATTTCTGTAACAGTTCCTACTGTAGAACGAGGATTTTTTGAAGTTGTTTTTTGGTCTATTGAGATAGCTGGCGATAAACCTTCTATGCTTTCTACATCTGGTTTTTCCATTAATCCTAAAAATTGTCTAGCATAAGATGATAAACTTTCTACATATCTTCTTTGGCCTTCTGCATATAAAGTATCAAAAGCTAAACTAGATTTTCCTGAGCCTGATAATCCTGTAATAACTACTAATTTATCTCTTGGTATTTCTAAATTAATATTTTTTAAATTATGTTCTTTTGCACCTTTTATTATGATTTTGTCATTCATAAAAAATCCCATTCCTTTCTCGTTTCGCTCAAAGTCACACATAGTTATGAAAGTTTTTAAATTTCTTTCAAACTAACCTCAATTTGAGCACTCTATACTCTATTATGTTTTTTCTAATCTTTTTCCATTATACTATATTTATTTCACAAAAACAATAGTTTGGTAAATTATTCTAAAATTATAGTTACAATATAAAATCTGTTAACCATCTTGTATCAATGATTAACAGAATTTGTATTATTATTCACTTTAATTTTTTTCCAATCTCACTTCATTTTCTATAATATTCATAATAATTTGTACTGTTTTTTCTAAATCATTATTTTTTAATACATAATCATAGAGATTTATTTTAGATTCTTCATAATCAAAACGATTTAAGCGTAATATGATTTCTTGTGGACTTGGTTTGTCTACTCTATTTTCTAATCTCTGTTTTAATTCGTCTTTTGGAACACGTAAAAATATAGTAACCACCTTAGTATCATTTCCTAATAGTTCTTTTAAATGTTCTGTTCCATTAACATCAATATCTTTTACTATTATTTTCCCACTTTTTATTTTATCATTTAATAATTTTCTGGAAGTTCCATAATATTGATTATGATGAATATCATATTCGTAAAACTCATCATTTTCTATCATTTTTTCAAATTCTTCTCTAGAAACAAAATTATAAGTTTCTCCTTCTACATCTCCTCCACGAATTTCTCTTGATGTATAAGAAGGAAGTGATTCTACATTTTCCATTCTTTTTATTAGTTCTTTTTTTATAGTATCTTTTCCTGCACCTGCTACTCCAGATAATATTACTAACATTCTATTGCAACCTTCCCTTCTGCAATTTCAATAGCAGCTATTGTTACTGGTGTTTCTTCTTTTGTTTCTACTAAAGATGTTGCTCCAGAAGCAATTTGTCTTGCTCTTCTAGCTGTTGCAATTACTAATTCATATCTATTATTTGCTTTTGTAAGTAATTCTGATACACTTGGTCTTACTATCATTTCTATCCATTCCTTTCTTTTATAAAATAATTTCCACAAAAAATTTATTAATTTTCTTCTTGTGAAATGTCTTTATCAATTCTTCCACCAACTGTTTCTGGTTGTACAGCTGATAAGATAACATGTCCTGAGTCCATAATTAATACAGCTCTTGTTCTTCTTCCATAAGTTGCATCTACTGCTGTTTTATTATCTTTTGCTTCTTGTATCAATCTTTTTATTGGTGCTGATTCTGGACTAACAATTGCTACAATTCTTGATGCTGATACAATATTTCCAAATCCAATATTTACTAATTGCATAAAATCATTCCCTTCTATTCTATATTTTGTATTTGTTCTCGTATATTTTCTAATTGTGTTTTCATATTAATAACTTCATTTGTAATTTCTAAATTATTTGCTTTTGAACCAACTGTATTGGTTTCTCGATTCATTTCTTGAATCATAAAATCTAATTTTTTTCCAACAGCTTCATTACTATTAAATAATTCTCTGAATTGATATATATGACTATTTAATCTTGTTACTTCTTCTTCTATAGAGCACTTATCTGCATAAATAACCATTTCTTGTGCTAATCTAGTTTCATCTACTTCTTGGTCTTGTAACAATTCTTTTATTCTCGTATTTAATTTTACTACATATTCTTCAATAAGTCCAGTAGAAAGTGAAGATATTTTTTTTACTTTTTCTTCAATATCTTGTATTCTTACAATCAAATCTTGTGTGATTTTTTCTCCTTCCACTTTTCTCATTTCTACTAAATTTTCAATTGCTTTATTTGTTACTTCTAACAATTCGTTCTTTATAGTTTCATCCTCTTGATTATTTTGAATAGTTAATACATCTGGTAATTTAGAAATTTCTGTTACTGGTATATTTGCTATAATCCCTTCTGTTTCTGCTAGATTTTTTAATTCTTTTATATACATTCTCGCAATCTCTGTATTAATTTTTATATCTCTACCTTCTACAGAATTATTATTAAATGTAATAAATACATCTACTTTTCCTCTTGTTATTTTTGATGAAACAGTTTTTTTGACTTCTTCTTCTAAATAACTTAAACTTCTAGGCATTTTTATTGAAATATCTAAATATCTATGATTTACACTTTTTATTTCTATTTGATATTCTCTTAAGTTTTTTGACATATTTGCCTTTCCATAACCAGTCATACTTTTAATCATTTTTTAATGCATTCCTTTCTCAAATTATTTCTCAATTTTTTCTTCTTCTTTTTTCTTTATCTTTTTTTCTTCAAGTTCAATATTTTCTTTATTATTTATTACTTCTTTTTCTTCTGATTCTGCAATCAATTCTTCATTTCTTTTTTTAGCTTCTTTTATTATTGGTTTATCTTTTACAATTTCTGATATATCACTTAAACTTTTTAGATACTTTATTCTAGCTCTTGTATAGATAATTGTAGATTTTAATAAATAATATATAATAAACATACCTGATGATGTTAATAAATATGTTTTAAAATCAAACTTATATTTTGTAATTATATGATAAACGAATAGTGAATGAATAGCTAGTACTAATAATTCTATTCCAGTCATCATTAAAGTTCCACTATCTCCGTTTATAGGCCAATTCTAAAAAAACAATACTAGATAATAATAAAACACCTGAAATCACTTTTGTTACTATTTCTCCATTTTCTACACCTAATTGTGTATAGATTATATTGCAAGATATAAAATATATTATAAATACAATTGCTAATATTAAATTTTTTAAGATTTTTCTTAAAATTTCTTTTGATACTTGTTTCGGAATTTTTTTATTTATTATTTCTTGTTCTAATACTTCATTAGTTTTATTTTCGCTATTTTCTTTTTTAATTTCAGTTTTATTTTCTATATTTTCTTTTTTCATTTCGTCTTTATTTTCTATATTTTTCTTGTTGATTTCAGATTTGTTTTTTATGTTTTTCTTTTTCACTTCAGCTTTGTTTTCAACTTTTGTATTATCTTTTTTCATTTTTAGTTTCATTCCTTTCTCAAGGCACACTCTAGTTAGAAAAAAATTAAATTTTGTCAAGGTAAATTTAATTCTTTTTTAACTTTATATCCTTAATCCTCTAATTCATATATAATAATACTCAACATATTTAAAGCAACTGTTTCTGTTCTTAATATTCTATTTCCTAATGTAATGATTTTTGCATTATATTCTTCAAATTTAGCTATTTCTTCTTTATCAATCCCACCTTCTGGTCCTATAATTATAGCTATTTTTATTTCTTTATTTTTATTATCTTTAATTTTTTTTAATTCTTGTTTTAATGTATTTACTTTTTCATTTTCATATGCTACTAATACTAAATCATATTCTTTTATCTTTTCACATAATGAATTTATGCTTATTACTGGATTAATTGTAGGAATTTTATCCCTTCCAGATTGTTTTGAAGCTCCTTCAGATATTTTTTGCCATCTTTGTATCTTTTTTATTTCATCTTTTTCATTTAATTTTGCTACACATCTTTTCATTTTTACTGGTGTTATATTATATACACCCAACTCTACTGATTTTTGAATAACTAATTCCATTTTATCTGCTTTTGGTAAACCTTGATAAATACTGATTTGCATCTTAGGCTCTACATTAGATTCAATTTCTTCTATAATATCACAATAAATATTTTTTTCTTCTATTTGCTTTATTTGGCAAATATAGTTTTTAGAAGTATTTGTATCACATATATCTATTTTATCATCTATTTTTGCTCTTAGAACATTTTTTATATGATTTACATCTTCATTTTGTATAATTATTGTATTTTCTTTTATTTGATTTGTTGTTATAAAAAATTTTGGCATTATAGTCTCCTTTTTATTTTTTTATACAATTTCCTACACTTTGCTTATATTATCTTATCATATAAATGATTATTTTTCTACTAAATTTATATATTTATCCAAACAGAAACTGATTTTTCTTTTACTTTAAAAACTCCATATCCTTCATTATCAATAATAACTGTATCTTGACATCCACCTATAGCATCAATAAATTTTTCTCCTATAAAATTTGTTCCAATATACATCATTTTTTCTCCATCACATTTATTAGAAATCAATACTGCTAATCCTGATTTTATATGTTCCATATCACCTTCTCTTGTCCAACCAATACAATTTGAATTATCAAAATAATCATTTTGTTTTCCATATGATTTTTCTTTTCTTAAATTTATCAAAGTTGATAATTCTTCTAGTGGCTCTATATTGTCATGTTTAATACCATATAAATCTCCCCAAAACACACAAGGATATCCTTCATCTCTTAATAAAGTAATTGCATATGCAGATATTTTAAACCATCTTTCCACAAAACTTTGTAAACTTTGCCCTGGTTGTGTATCATGATTATCTACAAATGTTACAGCTTTACTTGGATTTTCTTTTACTAATGTATTATCTAGAATTTTGGTTAAATCATAATTTTCATCTTTTGATGCATTATATAAATTATAATGTAAAGGCACATCAAATAAACAAATTTGGCCTTCTGTTTCTGCAATATATCTATGTAATTTTGAAATATCTCCACTCCAATATTCTCCTACTGTAAATAGTTCATCTTCTGCTTGCTCTCTTAATTTTTTTATCCAATCTTTATAAAAATTTGCATCTATATGTTTTATAGCATCTAAACGAAATCCATCTATTTTAGTTAATTCTAAATACCATTTTCCCCAATCTAAGCACTCTTGAATAACTTCTGGATTTTCAAAATCCAAATCTGCTCCCATTAAATAATCATAATTTCCAAATTCTTCATCAACAGCTTCACTCCAAGTTTTATTTTTAAAGCGAAAAATAGCATGTTCTTTACTTTTTTCATCATAATCAATTCCATCAAAATGTGTCCAATTCCATTCAAAATCAGAATATTTATGCTTTCTTCCTGGAAATATGAATTTTGTAGCTACTCTAACCTCTTGATTATTTTCTATTAGTAAATTATGATTGCCCCAATCTACATGTTCTGCTGGAATAGTTTGTAATAAATCTGCTCCCATCTTATGGTTTAATACAATATCTGCATAACTTTCTATACCTGCTTGTTTTAATGTTATAATACAATTTAAATATTCATCTTTTGACCCATATTTTGTTTTCACAGAGTCTTTTTGGTCAAACTCTCCTAAATCATATAAATCATATACTCCATAACCTACTTCGTTTTTTCCAGCAATTCCTTTATATGCAGGTGGTAACCATAATGCTGTTATTCCTATTTTTGCTAATTCTTGTGATTTATTTGCTAATGTATTCCACCAATTTTGATTTGTTTCTAAATACCATTCAAATGCTTGTAATATTACTCCATTTATTTTTTTCATTTTTTTTCTCCTACTTTTATCATTTATAGCATTTTATAATAATCTTGACTTTGAACAACATCATAATAATATTTGAATTTTTTTTAGTATATCATATTAACTTTTTTAATACAATATAGACTTAGGCTAATTTTGAGAAATCATCCATTTTATTGATTGACAGATAATTTTTAATTTTATATAATATCTTTTTGAAAGGATGCGATTTTGATGAGTTTTACTTATGAAAGAACTATTAATTATTATGAAACAGATAGAATGGGTGTTGTACATCATTCCAACTATATTAGATTTTTAGAAGAAGCCAGATGTCATTATTTAAAAGAAGTTGGTATGCCTTTTAATGAGTTTGAAAAAAAAGGTATAACAATTCCAGTTTTAGAAGTAAAGTGTAAATATAAACAACATGTTACTTTTGCTGATACAATTTTAATTAAAGTATTTGTAAAAGAATTTAATGGTGTTCGATTAACTATTGGATATGAAGTTAAAGATAAAAATACTGGTGTTGATATTATTATTGCTGAAACTAAACATTGTTTTACAACCAAAGATTTAAAACCTATTAATTTAAAGAAACATTGTGCTGAATTTAGTGATAAATTTAATAATATATAAGAACAAAAGGG
>CANAUI010000055.1 GCA_947364715.1 uncultured Clostridium sp. | reverse complement strand
TCCTTTTTCTAAACCTTTTACATATGGATGGTCTTTTCGCAAATGAGCATAATAATAATATCTCTTTCCATCAAAACTTCTAATACCAACACGCCAACCACCATATTGATTCCAACCCAGCTGTTCAACAATGCCAGATTCTACTGCTATAATAGGAGTTCCAATACTTCCCATTAAATCATTTCCTAAATGAGTCCTTTTAAATCCATAAGACCTAGAATTTCCAAAGTCTTTATAATGTGTAAAATAATAATTTTTTGCAATAGGTAAAAAAGCTTTTAAACCATATCTGTTTTCAAAAGTTTTTTCATTTTTTTCATTGATAGTTTCAATAGTATAATTACCGATAAATCCGCTTAGAACAGCAGAATAGGCTTCTAAATAATAGTCATAAAAAGTTAAAGTAGATGTAAGTTCTTCTATTGTTTTACCATTTTTTAAATTTTCTACAATTTTGTCTAAATCACTTGGTTTAAAATTTTTAAAATTCCCACCATAAATACAGGCTAAATAAGCTAATAATTCAATCCAATTATAGGTAATATCTTCATTGTTATTGTGAGAGTCAATATCTAACTTAGATGTTAGTTTTAAAACATTACAAGGAACTGTAAAATCTACCCATTTTATAAAATCTTCTTCACTATTAGAATTTACTTCCATTGATTGCAAAGTTTTTTTACTGAAACAAAAAATAAAAGTAGAACATAGAAAGATAATTAATATTAGAAAAGATAGATATATAATATAATTCTTTTTTATATGTATCGATTTGATAATCAATCTAAACACCTCATAAAAATATATGAGTATAGTTTGAAAATAATGACGATTGATTAAATATGCTAAAATTCAGTTATATAATTAAAAAAAGCAAGATTAATTTCTTGCTTCTATAATTCTAAAAATATATTTTTAATTGAAAATTTGCAACAATTTACACAAGCCGTTTAAATATATTTATAATGTTTTGTTGTCTTCTAAAATATTAACGGAAGCCACCTCCGGCCACCACCACCTCCGAAGGAGCCACCACCACCACCACCAGATGAAAATCCACCTCCACCAGATGAGTAGTTTCTAGCCCTATCTTCTGCACTTTTTGCTATAGAAATAGCATGTGATGCATAATGATTAATAATAATAATATTATCATAAGAATTAAACTTAGATTGTTCTATAATTTCTGGATATACATCTTTAAAATCTTTTGCAACTTGTTTTGCTATTCCCATCATTTGAGCATATATTAAATATTCTTCAAATAATGTAACTTCAATTGATTCTCTATCTTTTATTAATGTATATTCTTTTAAAAATTTCTTTAAACCTGCTAGTTGTATTGCTTCTTGTTTTAATGCTGGAGTTGCCATACGAATTTCATTTTTAAAAATTTTAAATGTTGTTGTTTTTTCTATAACAATTAATCCTTCTTTTATTAGTTTATCTTCTTGCTCTTTTAAAATTTCATCAAACCATTTTAATACTCTAGAATAATGTGTTCTACACCATTTTTCAAATTCTTTATTTTCTAGTATACCATCTTTACTTGCTGTATATAACATATCAAACAATCTTTTTTCTGTTGCATTTGAAATTGAAGTATCTGGATTTTTCTCGTTTAAATATATAAGAACATTTTCTTTTTTTAATAATCCACCTACTTCTTTTTGTTCCATCCTTATAACAGAATCTTTAATCCATTTTAAAATAATAGCACCTAATAAATCTGTTTTATTTTTTATAAGTCCATAATTATATGCAATATAATATGCTCTAAAGATATCTTTGTTACATGGTATATCTCTATAATATTGTAAATCTGATGGAATCTTTTTACCTTCTTTTCCAAAATTTAATTTGGAAGAATTTGTATCTGATATTATTTTTCCCAATATAAATAAAAATGTAATAAAAGTAAATAATCCAACTAATATGTTCATTATTTTCGCAAATATATTTTCTGTTTTTTCATTATAGTCAATTGCCCCATCTTCAGCCATGGTATAATAATATTCAAAATCATGGTTTAATGAATTTGAAGTATTAAATGTATTACTTGGGAATTTAACCAACATTGTCATATATTCATTTGTAGCTAATTGCCCTTTTGATTGCATTTCTATATATCCATCATATACATAAGCAGTTCCACCATAATTACCATATCCCCATACATCAACAGAATCTGGTATATCAAAATCTGTATGTATTTTAATATAACAACTTCCTATTGAATTTGAAAAATCATATGGTATAAATGTCCAGTAAAGCATTTGTGAATCTTTTAATTCTGCTATAAAATCACTAATTGTATAACTTATTTCGTATACATGTGAACCATAAGAGCTAATACCCCAACATAATTCTACTCCATTTGTAATTTTATTTATTCCACATTTATATGCTTTTTCTGATAAATTTCCTGATGTATTCCATGAAGATAAAGTTTGATAAGTATTACCTTTTTCTTTTACTGTTAAATTTTCGATTTTTGATTTTCCTAGATTATAATATGGATGATAGACTTCTGTTCCACTATTAGTTGTACAGTTCCATGTTTCGTTGATTACAGCATTTCCATTACTATCTATATAAATGTCCATCTCAATTTTGCTTATTGAGTTTGCTTTTACATTTTTAGAAATACTAAAAACAGATAAACAAATTATAAATAACAAAAAAATTTTCAGTATTTTTTTCATGTTATATTTTCCCCCTTTTTTATTTCTTACTAGATTATTTCATAATGATTATTTTTTTTCAATATTATTATGAAATGTTTTTGTGCTATTAATTGTAACTTTTTATTATTTTATGGTTTTATGAAAAAAACGGAAAAAATAACTTGAAAAGACTTGTAAATTTAATAATAAACCTTTATAATATTATATATGTGTCAGTAGTTTAGCTAAGTAGGATTATTTTATTGGCCTTAACAGCTTCTAAGATTTATATATGTGCCTGTAGTTTAGCTGGATAGAATGGCAGGCTACGAACTTGCAGATCGGGGGTTCGAATCCCTCCAGGCACACCATTGCTTAAATGGTAGTTCTCAAGCTAATTTGAGAACTCTTTTCTTTTTTGGGGACTTTTTTAAAAAATATCACTTTACTTGTGTAGACTGACTTTCGGTATTTTTTATTTTTCCCTGAAATTGTTCGAAATTTACTGTTTCAAAATACTACAGAACAATTTAGTGATAGAGTATTTGAATTTAAAGACAAACCTAGTATTAGAAATTATCAAATGCCAACAGTTGTAAATTTTCTAGTAGAAAATATTGATGGAATTGAGTAAGTATATAAAGATAATAATTTTATATATGAGCTTTATTGTTCTGGAGGAGTTATTAAATAATAGAAGAATTTGTATTTAGAAAACTATTTGCAGACAAGTTACTAAAATATGGTGAATTGTTTTATATATTGGTTTCATCATTTTGTTTTGCAATAGTACACGGAGTTTCTCAAGGAATACCACAAATTATTTATACCTTTATATTAGGTATGATTTGGTCATATTTAGTAGTAAAAACAGGAAATATTAAGTTATCTATAATACTTCATTCATTGTCTAATTTATTTGGAAGTATAATAATTCAATTATTACAAGGAATATCAATGGAAGCATTAGGAATATATTCTATGTTTATGATGTTATTAGGAATTATTGGACTAATATGTTTTATAAAAAATAAAAAGAATATAGTCCTTGATAATCAAAATAAATTATGTGATAAAAACATTTTAAAAGATATATTCACTAATAAAGGAATTATAGTTTATATTATGCTAACTATTACAATTATTATATTAAAAAATGTTTTATAGTGATAACTTACAATTAGGGTAGATAATCATTGGAATTAACTACCTTTTATTATATAATCTTAACAAAAGATAGTAAGTTGTCGCTGAGATTAAAAAAATGATAGGAGATGCGTTATATGAAAAAGAAAGTAATAATAGTAATGGTAATTGTAGTTTTATTGATTTTATTAGTGCCAATTCCTATGCACTTAAGTGATGGTGGAACTGTTGAGTATAAAGCACTATTATATAAAATATCAAAAGTTCATAAATTAACTGGAGATTTAGAAAAAATGTATGAAGATGGAACTATCATTGAAATATTAGGTATGGAAATTTTTAATAATGTAAAATAAAATTACAATTTTGTAGTTTGAAAGATTTATAGTAATTTGTAGAGGTGTAATATGTTTAATGAAATATGTATATATGAAGCGAAACTAAACAAACTTGATGAAATTGAAGAACTAATGAAGGAAGTAGCAGAATTTTATTTGAAACAAGATGGAGTTATTGATGTACATTATATAAAACGTACTCATCGACAAAAAGATTTTAATGCAGTAAAAGAAGGTGAACTACCTATTCGACTTACAAGAAATGTAGGTAAGGTTATATATGTCTTATATTGGGTGCTAGAAAGCGAAGAAGCACATGCAAGGGTGTCTAAACTTGGTGTAGAAAAATTTTATAAACGTTGGAATAGATGTTTAACGACAATGCCTAAAATAATTTTGGGTGAAAATATTGTCTAACTAATAAATTACAATATATAATGGAGATAAATATGAGAATAATTGAAGTTAATAAGAAAACATCAACATTAATAAATCAATTACTAGAAGTATGGGAAAATTCAGTAAGAGCAACACATTTATTTCTATCTAATGAAGAAATAGAAAATATAAAAAAATATGTACCACAAGCTATTTCTGACATATCACATCTAATTATTGCAAAAAATGATAATAATACACATATTGCATTTATGGGAATTGAAAATCAAAAACTAGAAATGCTATTTATTAGAAATAACGAAAGAGAAAAAGGTTTAGGTAAAAAATTACTAAATTATGGCATAGAGAATTACAATATAAATGAGTTAGTGGTAAATGAACAAAATCCAAATGCAAAAGGATTTTATGAGCATATGGGATTTAAGGTATATAAAAGAAGTGAATTTGATGAACAAGGAAATTCATATCTGATTTTATATATGAGATTAGAAAGATAAATTTTAGGAGTAATACAAGATTATAATTCATGAGACAGGTAATAAGTTGAAATTATCTGCCTTTTATTATATAATCGTAACAAGAATTAGTAAGTTGTTGCTGAGATTAGATTTTTAATTATAAAGAAAAATGGAGTTAAAATTGAAAGTGAGTATAGTTGTTCTGATATGCTCATTTCTATTATTTTGTTATAAAAGATTAGATTATATAAATTGTTTCTACACTTCTAAATTATGTGAATCAAATGAAATATTGTATAATATAGTTATAGTTCTATATATTGCAAGATGTAAAATAATTTAAAAGTATAGGAGGTAATTTATTTGAGAGAATTATTTGTTGAAAAAGTAATTGATTTGGCAGAAGAGTTTTTAGACAATAACCAAAGAGTAAAATTAAAAGAAATACTTACAGAAATATGCTTAAATTATCAAATTGAAATGATAGAACAAACTAAAAAGCAAGAAACACAAAAGAATAATACAGATATATTGAATAAATTCATATCATCTAAAGAAATTGAAGGTTGCTCAACCAGAACTCTAAATTACTATAAAGATAATATAAACAAAATGCTAGATACAATAAATCTTCCAATAAGTGAAATTACTACTGAAATATTAAGAAACTATTTAGCAGATTATAAAAGTAATTCAAATGCAGGGATGGTAACAATAGACAATATTAGAAGAACATTATCAAGTTTCTTTGCATGGCTAGAAAACGAAGATTATATTGTTAAAAGTCCAGTTAGAAGGATTCATAAAGTAAAAGCAACTAAAAAAGTTAAAGAAACACTTACAGATGAGAATTTAGAAAAGTTACGAGATACTTGCTCAAATATAAGAAATTTAGCAATACTAGAACTATTAATTTCAACTGGTATGAGGGTGGAGAACTTACTAAATTAAACATATCAGACATGAATTTTCAAGAAAGAAGTTGTATTGTTTTAGGAAAAGGTAATGGTGAAAGGGAAGTTTATTTTAGTGCAAAAACTAAAATGTATATAAAGAAATATTTGGAAACAAGAACAGATAATAACTAAGCATTATTTGTATCACTTATAAAACCTTATAACAGATTAGGAATATCAGGAATTGAAATAGCAATTAGAAATTTAGGAAGGGAAGCAAATATAAATAAAGTACATCCACATAAATTCAGAAGAACAATGGCTACTATGGCTATTGATAAAGGAATGCCAGTCGAACAAGTTCAAAAATTATTAGGACATATAAAAATAGATATAACAATGGAATATGCTAGGGTAAATCAAAATAATGTAAAAAATTCACATAGAAAATATATTACATAAATTTAACTAAAAATGTTGACACAGTAATTATTCTATTATAAAATACAAACAACAGTTCTAAAAAATATGAGGTGATTAGTATTGAACAATATAGAAAATTTAAAAGATTTAATTATATACCAAAGTCAAAATAACGAAAATATATCTGTTGAAGTTTTATATAATGAAGAAGATTTTTGGTTAACTCAAAAGTCAATGTCAAAATTATTTAATGTGGTAGAAAATAATATAACATATCATTTACAAAATATATTTAAAACAGGAGAACTAGAAGAAAATCGAACTACTCAAAAAATTAGAGTAGTTCAAAATGAAGGAACTAGAAAAGTTTCAAGAGAAGTAACATTTTACAGTTTAGATGCAATTATAGCAGTTGGTTATAGAGTAAATTCAAAAGAAGCAACTGATTTTAGAATATGGGCAACAAAAACATTGAAAGAGTATATAAAAAAAGGGTTTGTTGTTAATAGTGAAATGCTAAAAAATGGACCAAAATTCGGAAAAGATTACTTTGATGAATTGTTAGTTAAGATAAAAGAAATTAGAGCAAGTGAAAGAAGATTTTATCAAAAAATAACTGATATTTATAAAGAATGTAGTTTTGATTATGATAAAAATAGTGAAACAACACAAGAATTTTATAAAAATGTTCAAAATAAGTTACATTTTGCTATCACTGGAATGACAGCACCAGAAATAATTTATAATAGAGTAGACAGTAAAAAGGAAAATATGGGATTAACAACTTGGAAAAATGCACCAGATGGTAAAATACTTGAAACAGATGTAACTATTGCTAAAAATTATCTTTCACAAGAAGAAATCACAGAATTAAATAATTTAGTCTCAATGTATTTAGATTACGCAGAAAGACAAGTAAAACTAGGTAAAATCATTTCAATGAAAGAATGGAGAGAAAAATTAGAAGTATTTTTGAAAATCAATGAATATAATATTTTAAAAGATAATGGCAAAATAAAAAGAGAAATAGCAGATAAATTAGCTTTAGATGAGTACAAAAAATATAGAGTTATACAAGATAAAAATTATATTTCAGACTTTGATGAGTTATTAACAGAAACAAAAAATCTAAATAACATCTAAGCGACAACTTACATAAGTAGGGTAGATAATCATTGGAATTAACTACCTTTTATTATATAATCATAACAGAAATTAGTAAATTGTACTATAAAAAATAAAATGTTAAGTTTAAGTGCTAAACTTCTAGTTAAAAATGGTAGATTAAAGTGCTAAAAAATATTAAAATAAATATTAAGATATATCTTAATTTATTTTAATATGGAAGGATTTGATAAAATGAAGTTTAATGAAAAAATAATAATGTTACGAAAAAATAAAAATTTATCACAAGAGAATTTAGGAAATAAATTGGGGGTGGCAAGACAAACAATCTCGAAATGGGAGTTAGGAGAAACAACTCCTGAAATGGACAAGTTAATAAAAATGAGTGAGATATTTGAAATTACTTTAGATGATTTAATGAAAGATACAGAGCCTAATATTGATAAAAATAATGCTAATAATACAAATACACAAAAATTAGCAGGATTAATAATAAAAATCTTAAAAGGCATAGGCATATTTATTATAATTGTTTTTGCTATAACAGTTATAATGATGATTATGGGTTTAGTTTCTTATAATAATATGAAGTATGATTCTAAAGTAGTTGTTGAAGAGATAGAAGAAAATATAATTATGGACGAAGAACGATAAATTACATGGGACTGATGATTAGTTGATATTATCAGTCTTTTATTATATATTGGTAACATCATCATATATAGTTTTGTAATACCTGTTGAATTGAAATATTATTTTTTTTACTATATTTTTCGCCTGATTTTTTCTTCCATGATATCACATCTTTACAACTGTACTTATATTGCAATATAAGTACAGTTGTAAAGGAATTTATTTTTGTAAATTTTATTTTCAATTGTGCAGAAAGTTTATGCACAATTGTACCATTGAATAAATTTTTATTTTTACAAATCAATTTTCTTATATATTTCGCTATTACTTTGAGCAATATCTGGATTTTCTTCTAAAATTCTATCAACAATATTTTGTCTAACATTAAAAGGAATAACATATCCACCTAGGGAATAAGCTTTATACTTTAATGAAGGATTCTCTTCATTTACATATATCTTAGCTTTTCCTTTTCCATTTTTTGCTTCTTGAACTAAATTCGAAACTGGAGAGTTGCCATCAAATGCAACCACAATAGAACTTCTACGTTCAAAAATTTCATAATTAAAACTTTTGTAAATGCCCATTTCTTCATTTTCTGTTGAAATCCTAATTCCACTTAAACTTTTATCCATCAAATTAACTTTTTCATCTTCTGAAACCATTTTAGGAATAATAGCATTTATTTCAAATTTTTTTCCTAGCTTTTTGTTAATATCAATTATAGCCTTTTCATATCCTTGCATTTTATGACCAATGACAAAATAAGCTTTTTTAGCATCAACTCTTTTAATTAACTCTTCTATTAGTGCTTTACCTTCATCTGTCATAATAGTTTGTATTCCTTTTCCATTAAAGCTTCCTCCTGCAATTATTATTGGAACTTTATCTTCTGGAAGTTTTTTAATTTTGTCTTTTAATACTGTTTCAGATTCTATTGTATCTCTTAATCTCATTTTGATATTGCTGTTCTTACTCATTTCTCTATTTTCTTCTTCTAATTTAGTTAACACTTCTGTTATTGTTTTATTACCTACTAGTTTTTCAAACTCTTTACATTTTCTTTCAAAATAGTGTTGTCTATGTACTAAAATTTCATTTTCTACATTTACCATTTTATTTATATCTTCGACTGTTAATCCTAAAAGATTTGTTAGTGCTAATTGTTCATCTATTGTATCAACACCATAAAATCCACATCCGTCAGTTCCTTGAACACATTTTATTCCATTTTTTAAATATGTTTTTAGTGGATGACTATCTAAATCATTTAAGTTATTTAATCTGACATTTGAAGTCAATTGGAATTCTAATACAACATTTGTATTTCTCATTTCTTCCATTAACTTTTTACCTTCTTCTGAATTTAAATTTGGTGTATATAAACCATGCCCTAGTCTTAATCTTGGCATTTTTTGTCCTGGTTTTAAAGATGATTTCACACATTCAATAGATTTTCCTACATTCTCTCTTAAGCTGTCATTTTCTCCAGCATGTATTCTTATTGTAAAATCATTATCTACTTCTGTTACATATTCTACTAGTTCTTTTATAACTGGTTTTAGTTCAGAAATGTCATTAATTTCTTCGCCAATAAAATCACTTCCTACTACATAGGGACTTTTAGCAATGGCTTTGATGATATCTAAATTTTCTCTTAAATAATTAGAACTTGTTTTTTGCTCCTTAATTATAGTTAATGGAATTCTTCTTATTGCTGCTAAAAACCTAATACTTACTCCTGTTTCTTTTTCTATTAATGGCATTATTTGATGTACTTCTTCTAATAATTTTGTTGCATGCATAATTGATTTTGTTAAATCTGTATCTGCTATTTCAGTATAATAAATACCTTGTTTTTGATATTCCCTTCCTATCCATAAAAATTTGTCTTGTCTTAATGTTAAATTTTGATATTGTGGATTTTTCATATCTTTTATCATTTGTTTTAACATTTCTCTAATATCTTTTTCTGTTATTTTTTCTATTTTATTTAAATCTAATTCAATTTTTTCATCAGATTTTATACCTTTACAAAATACATATCTATAAATATATAGTTTTTCAAGGTTAGTAAATACTGCTTGACCGTCTTTTAATATTGCTAAACTTGTTCTTATCTTTGATATATTATATTCTGCATTTTCTAAATTGTTTAGTATAAAATCAGCAAAATTTATAAATGTGTTATCATCTATTTTCCTTACTAAGTATTTTCCTGTTAGTTCAGAATTTTCAAATTGTTTTTTTACTATTTTTCTTTGTTCATATATTTTTTCTTCTTGTTCTTTACTCATTCTTAAGTTTAATTTTTTAATATAATATAAAGGATATTTTAATTGATTTTTTATTCCTAAAGCAATCAAAACGTCTGGAGAAAGGTTTGCATTCATATGTGTATGTAAATCTGTTCTGAATTTTGACTTTTTTAATATATATGATTTTACTATTGTTTTTTCTAGTGGTAACTTGTAATCTTTTGTTTGAGACATTAATGTTTTTGTTATTGCAGGAATTTTAGCTTTTATCTCAATTTTTCCGTTTTCATATATATTAGCAAGTTTTATTCCGCCCAATCTAAAAATATATACTTCTTCATTGTCTCCATTTATACTTGCTGGAATTTTTCCAGTTATTATTTTCATGTCATTTTCGTTTTTTACTGTTTCTACATTACATAGTTTTGCTAAATTTGTTATTAAGTTCCCTGTATTATGGTTTGGAGTTTCTAATACATATATAATTTCATCTTGATTCTCTTTGTATAAATTAACTATTATATCTTTTTCTTTATCCAAATAAAATCTATTAATTAATTTTTTCATTTTTTATCTCCATTTCTTTTAAAATATCCACAAATTGGTTAATCACTAGTATACCATAAATTCAACAATAAATCAACACTTATGTAAACTTTTTATACATAATATAAATGGCAATAATAAATTTCCGGTTTATTATGCACATATTTCACTTAAGA
>CANAUI010000054.1 GCA_947364715.1 uncultured Clostridium sp. | reverse complement strand
TATGTGTCTTTTTATTTATCCAAAAACGGTAATTTAATTTTACCATTTATAAATTAAAGCATTAAAAAAATACCTAAAAGATTATTCTTTAATAAGAACAAGAAAAAAAGAAGAGATTGCAATTTGGGAATACTATTTAATATATGCAGTTGTACTAGATGAGAATTTCAAAATAGAAAATGATATAATTAACAAATTTGTAAAACAGTTCAAATAATCTGAAAGGTAAAAGAATTTTAATTATATAAAACTATAATAAAATTAAAAAGAGTAAAAATAAATTATAATGAAAGGTAACTCTTTGAAAATGAAAAAGAAAGCAAAACACAGGAAAATAGTAAATAAATACAAATTTTTTAGAACTTTAACAATATTAGTTTTAATAATTGTAGGAATAGTAACAATAAAATTTTTTGTTGGAATAACAAAACAAGAAAATCAAGAAGGTAAAAGCATAGAAACAGCTAATCTAGAAACACAAAAAGAATTAGAAGAACGAGATAAAATAGAACAAGAAAAAATAGAACGAGAAAAACAAAAGCAAAAAGAAGAAGAAAAAATAGGAGAATATATAGAACAAATAAAACAAGAAAAGCACTTAACAGAAGACAAGTTTTCATTTTTTTACCAAAATGTAGATATAGGAAGTAGTTACTTTTTTAATGAAGAAAAATATTTTACAGCAGCAAGTACAATAAAAGTACCATTAACTATGCTTTATTATGACCAAATAAATGAGGGAGAAAAAACACTAGAAAGTGCACTTACTTATAAATCTGGTTGCTATGAAGTAGGAGATGGAAAAACAGCATCAAGCTATAAGATTGGAAATAAAGTACCATTAAATTTTTTAATGAATCAAGCTATTGTAAAAAGTGATAACACAGCAACTAATATTTTAATTCAAGGGATGGGATTTTCAGAATATAGAAAACAGATAGCAAAATATTCAGAACGAGAATTAATAAAAGATTTTTATAAAAGTAATATTACTTCAGCAGGTTATGCTTGTGATGTGTTAACTCATATTGTTGAAAATCAATCAAATTATGAAATATTATTACAAGATATGAAACAAAGTTCTTATGGTGAATATTTAAAAAATAACATTGAAGAATATGAAGTAGCCCATAAATATGGTAGTTATAATGGATATGTCCATGACTATGGTATTATTTATGGAGAAAATACATATTTAATAGGAATATTTACAAAAGGAGTTTCAAATGCTAAAGATTTAATTGCTTCTATCGGAGAACAAGTAGTAAACTTAGTAGAAATAAAATAGTAATATTACCAAAAAATATATAAATGTGTTAGATAAGGCTATAAGAATATCTACTAATTTGCAAAAAATAAAAAACAAGTCCAATAGGGCTTGTTTTTTTATGTGACTGGCATGTTATTTGATTTACTTTTCATACATTTTTTGAATAACTTTTATTAAGTTGACAGCATTGTAGTGGTGTGAAGGGGAGAAATTCATTAAGAATTATCTTCTACTTGATTGAAAAAAACACCATTTTTCATCATTTTACATAAAATATATTAATGACCAAATTATAAATGCTAACAATAAATGACATGTTTATTTAATGGAAAGGAATGAAACTAAATGAAAACCATATTAGAAATAAAAAATGTTTGTAAAACCTATCAAAGTAAAAAAGGGGAAATTTTAGCACTAGATAATATTAATTTTAGAGTAAAAAAAGGAGAGTTTGTATCTATTATCGGGCCTAGTGGTTGTGGAAAATCTACCTTACTATCTATAATTAGTGGATTAGAAGAAAAAACAAAAGGAGAAATCTACATAGAAGAGAAAAAAGTAGAAGGTATTGCAGAAGAAGTTGGTTATATGTTACAAAAAGATTGTTTATTAGAATGGAGAAATATTTGGAGCAATAGTATATTAGGATTGGAATTAAAGGGAAAAATAGATGAAAATAGTAAAAGCTATGTAGAAAGTTTATTAAAAAAATATAATTTATATGATTTTAAAGATAAGTATCCATCTGAATTATCTGGAGGTATGAGGCAAAGAGCTGCTTTAATTAGAACTTTAGCAACAAAACCCAAAATTTTGCTATTAGATGAAGCTTTTTCTGCATTAGATTATCAAACACGAATAATGGTAACCAATGATATTTATTCAATATTACGAAAAGAAAATATGACTGCAATAATTGTAACTCATGATATATCAGAAGGTAGATTCCGAAGTAGATATCTGTTGGGATTTTTTGGAAATTGTATTTGACAGATATAAAATAATATGTTATTATTTAATTACAAAATAAATATGTTTGATTTACCAACGGTCAAACTTGTAGACATGTGTGTAATGCAACTGCACACATATTTTTTTTGCTCAAAATAAGCGTTAGGTTGTTAATATATTACTATAAATCTATGTACAAAACAAGCGAACACAATAAAAAAATTGAAAAATTTTCCAGTTATCTTAAGTATTAAAGTAAACCTTTTAAATCAACAATTTATATGAGAATAATAAAGTTTTTATAGCATATAAATTGAATAGATATTAATGAATAATAGGAGAAATTATGAACGAAACATTTAAAATTAATGTGTATTTTGATGAAAAGGGTGAAGAAATAGAAAATTTAATATCTCATTTTTTAATTGATATATTAGAAAAGAAGAGATTGTAAATTTTTATTATTCCAAAACTTTCGTGGAAGGAGGAAAAATGCCTCAGACAATAAAAACAGTA
This sequence comes from uncultured Clostridium sp., assembly GCA_947364715.1. Taxonomy (GTDB): domain Bacteria; phylum Bacillota; class Clostridia; order TANB77; family CAG-508; genus CAG-269. The sequence goes on along the minus strand of CANAUI010000054.1, from coordinate 8,430 downwards.
ATTTATAAGGTGGCAATTTATATAAGATTATCTAAAGAAGATGCAGATAAAGGATTTAATGAAAGTGAAAGTATTACCAATCAAAAATGTTTATTAACAGAATATGTAGAAAGTTTAGGAGAGGAATATGAATTAGTAGATATTTATATTGACCCAGGATATACAGGTACAAACTTTAACAGACCAGATTTTCAAAGAATGATAAGAGATATCGAAAGTGGAAAGATAAATATGGTAATAACAAAAGACTTATCTCGTTTAGGACGTGATTACATAGAAACAGGAGAATATATTGAAAATTGGTTTCCAGAACATGAAGTGAGATATGTTTCTGTAACAGATGGAATTGATACTTTTGCAACTAATAATGGAAATAATGATATAGCACCATTTAAGTCTATCCTAAATGATATGTATTCTAAAGATTTGTCAAAGAAAATTAGGACAGCCTTACATACTATGCAAAAACAAGGAAAATGGGTAGGAGGAAAAACAGCCATAGGTTATATGAAAGACCCAAATGATAAAAATAAATTAATGATATGTGAGCCAGAAGCGGAAATAGTAAGAACTATTTTCACTAAGGCTAGTTTACGGAGAAGAAGTAGGGGCTATCAAAAATTATTTAAATGATAATAAAATACCAACAGCAAATCAATTAAGATATAATAAAGCAACATTTTGGGAAAATAAAACAGTAAAAAATATATTGAAAAATGAGGTATATATAGGTAATACTGTACAGAATAAAAGAAGTAGAATTAGCTATAAAAATAGAAAACTGAGAAATAATCCACAAGAACAATGGAATATAGTAGAAAATACACATGAACCAATTATTGACAAAAAAGTGTTTAATAAAGTACAAAAAATGGTAATAGTTCAAAAATATAATAGAAATGAAAAAAAACATAAGTTTTTATTAGATGGATTATTGTTTTGTTATGAATGTAAACACAAAATAGGAGTAAGAGGAAAGAAAAATGGATATATGTTTATGATATGTAATAACTATCGTAGAAATTCAAAATTAGGACTTTGTACATCTCATGGATTTAGTTATAATTCTTTAGAAAAAATTATATTACAATATATAAAGAATTTATTTTTAGCAATCGATAGTAAGAAAATAGAACTGAACGTAAAAAACAATCGAACAAAACAGGATTATGGAAAAATGCTAAAACAGAAACAAATAGAAATTAACCTTATAAAAGATAATATAGATAAAATGTATGTTGATAAATTAAATAATAAAATAAGTGAAGAAATGTATAACAGACTTTTTTGTAAGTTTATAAATGAAGTAAGTCAAAAAGAAAATGAATACAAAGAGATAAAAAGTAAAAAAGAAGATGATGTAAAAGATGATAGCATAAATATAGAAAAAATTGTTGAAGAATTTATAAAATTAGAAAAGCCAACACCTGAAATGATGAAAGTGATTATTAATAGAATAGAAATACATCAAGATAAACAAGTTGATATTGTATTTAATTTTAAAGGCTTGGAAAATTTATCAGAGACTTATAGTAATCCCCTATTGAGAAAATAATGAATTTTAACAAATGTCAAGAAAAAGTGACAAAATTCCAACTTGATTTGCTTGAAACAAAAACAAGAAAATATTATAATATAATTGAATGAAATAAATAATATTTTAGTGGTTATGAACTATAACTAAATTAGGGGGATAAAAAAATGGAAATAATATTAATAATACTGATTATACTTGGAGTTGTAATTATAGAGAAATACAATAAAATTATAAAATTGAAAAATAGAGTAAAAAGTTCTGAGTCTGGAATTGATGTTTATTTAAATCAGAGATTTGATTTAATACCAAATCTAGTGGAATGTGTTAAAGGATATACTAAACATGAAAAAGAACTTTTAGAAAACATTGTAAAACAAAGAGTAGCTTATACTCAAAATAAGGACTTAAAAAAAGCAAGTGAACTAAATAATAATTTAAATAAGATTATTGCTGTAACTGAAAATTATCCAGAATTGAAAGCAAGTGAACAATTTTTGAATTTACAAAAAAATTTAGTAAAAATAGAAAGTCAATTACAAGCTGCAAGAAGAATTTATAATATGGATGTGCAAAAATATAATTCGACAATTCAAACTGTTCCTAATAACATAGTAGCAGGTATTTTTGGATTTAAAGAAAAGGAATTCTTTCAAATTGAAGAATATAAAAAGGAAAATATTAAAATAGATGGAGAGAATATATAATGAAATATAAAGACTTTATTGAATTTTTTTCAAATATGGATACAGATAATAGTAAAATAATATCAAGATGGGAAGAATTAAAAAAAAGAAAACGAGAAGTTTTCTTTTTTACCATTATAATTATACTTATAGTAGACATGCTCATATTATATAAAATGAAGATTTTTGTACCATTTGCTATAACACCAATAATTATTGTGGATATTTTTATAATAATAATAAGTCAAATCATATCTGGAAATAAAGAGGTTGCACAATTTAATAAAGACTATAAAGAAAATGTTATAAATAAAATGTTAGGAAATTTTATAGAAGAATTAGATTATATTCCTTTAAAAAGTATGCCGAGCAACATATATGATGAAGCACAATATGGTGGTCACTATAATAAATACCATTCAGATGATTATTTCGAAGGAAAAATAAATGGCCAAAAAATAATAATGGCCGATTTATTAGTACAAGAAGAAACTACCCAAATAGACCAAAATGGAAATAGAAGAACAGAAATAACAACAAAATTTAATGGTCTATTTGGAAAAATAAATCTTAGTAAATCAATTAACTCTAATTTGAATATTACTAGAGATTATCGATTTTCACTTTTTAATAAACAAAGACTGGAAATGGATTCTTATGAATTTGAAAAGGTTTTTAATGTATATACAGATAATAATATAATTGCTATGCAATTATTGACTGCTGATATACAAGAGGATATTTTAGAATTATATAACAAATATAAAATTGATTTTCATATAGTTATTAAGAATAGTGAAATGTATGTTTTATTTAATACTGGAAATATGTTTGAAGTTTTCTCAACCAAAAATAATCCTACAGAAGTGTTGAAAAAGTACTTTGAAATAATGAAATTTATATATAAATTAGTTGAAAAAATACTTATAACAATAGATAATACACAAATCTAACTAAAAATTAAAACTGTCTATTTTGATATCAACCAGAAGCAATCAGTATGTCTGATAGAGTTATAGTACTAACAAAAAGACCAGGAAGTGTAAAAGATATTCATATAATGGATTTTGGAATGGAAAATAGAAATCCTATTAATGTAAGAGAAAGTCCAAAATTTAGTGGATATTTTAATACTTTATGGAAGGAGTTGGGTGTTGATGAATAATATTCTATCACAAGAAAGGAGACAATATATCAAGAATAATAGAAAAAGAAAAATATTAATATTTATGACTCAAATATTAATATTAGTCGGGTTTTTAGCTATATGGGAAATATTGGCAGATATGAATATTATAGATAGCTTTATTATGAGTCAGCCAAGTAGAATATGGGAAACACTGACTAATTTAGGCTCTAATAGTTTATTAACACATATAGGAGTTACAGTTTATGAAACAGTTGTTGGATTCCTATTGGGAACAATTTTAGGAACAATAATTGCTATTATATTATGGTGGTCTAGCTTTTTTTCAGATGTCTTAGAACCATATTTGGTTGTGTTAAATAGTTTGCCAAAAGTTGCTTTAGGTCCTGTTATTATTATATGGGTAGGGGCAGGAACACCAGCAATTATTGTTATGGCAGTGGCAATTTCATTAGTTGTTACTATATTAGAAAATCTAAATGGATTTATTAGGACAGATAAAGATTTAATAAAAATGGCAAAAACATTTAAGGCTAGTAAATTTCAAATATTAACCAAAATTATTCTACCAGCAAATATTTCTACATTTATAAATTCTCTAAAAGTTAATATTGGACTTTCATTAGTAGGTGTTATATCTGGAGAATTTTTGGTATCTAAAGCAGGATTGGGTTATTTGATTGTATATGGAGGGCAAGTATTTAAATTAGATTTAGTTATGGCTAGTGTAATTGTACTTGGTGTTGTGGCTGGATTTATGTATTTAGCTGTATTATTATTAGAAAAAATGATACTGAAATCTAAAAAATTTCAATAGTTAAAAAGGTGTGATATGGTGTGAAAAATAATCTAATCACACCTTTTTATTTTTTAAGTTATATAGCACACATTTTAAACATTGACATAACATATAAAAGGAAAAATTAAGGAGGTGTAAAATGAGTAGAAAAAGAAAAATTGTATTGGGAATAGTAATTGTTATTATTGCAATTGTTATTGCCATTATTGTAACAAATAATCAAATGGAAGGGGATAAAAATGGTTTACAAATTGTTAAGGTTAATGAAGTAACACGTTCTGTATTTTATGCACCACAATATGTAGCAATTAGCAATGGATATTTTGAAGAAAAAGGATTGAAAATTGAATTGTCTACTGGTCAAGGAGCAGAAACACCCCATCCCAGAACACAAACTCTGAGAAAGATGAAAAATCTATAAAAATTATATAAACAAAGATAATTTATAATAAACTGTTATTTAAAGAAAAACATAGAAGAAAGTCGAAAAATAAGTATTTTCGCGACAAAAAGTATAAAAAATCCTTGAATTTGAGGAAAAAATATAATAATATAAATATAATTGGTAAATTTATTTTTTCATATTATAATATTTGTCATCAGAAAAACCAGCTAGCCAAGCAGGAGATACATGAAAAAAATCAGCAATTTTAGCAATACCAGTAGGACCAATTTTTACAATTTTCCCATTTGCATATTTAGAAATAGTACCTTTAGATTTAAAGTCAAGTTGTTTAGCTAAGTCTTCATATTTTATTTTTGATTTTTTTATTAATTCTTGAACTCTTTCAATAAAAATTTCATCCAATGTAATTACCTCCATATTCATCATAATGAAATTATAACATTTACTATAATTTTTGTAAACGAAATTTTAATAAAAATGTCTTAAAATATTGACAAAAGGGAAAAAATATCTTATCATGTTTCTTAACAGGAAACATGATAAAAAGGAGAAGAAATATGGAGCCAGAATTAGTAGGAGAAAGAGTAATGAAACTTATGAAAGAGCATAAAATAGCAATAGAAGAATTGGCTGACAGAATGAAAATACAAGTAAAAGTATTAAAAGGCAAATTAGAAGGGAAAGAAGAATTTTATTTAAATGAAATGATAAAATTAAGAAATATTTTTGAATTAGATATTAAAAATTGTGACGAATTATTTTTTCAAAAAACGACAGAAAATGAAAAAAATGTGGTTATAAAATGATTTTTGTATAGGAAAATGATGGTTTTGTAAAAAAAAGACAATTAAAGTTTGCTGATATAATAATATAAAAAAGGAGGAATTTATGAAAGAACAAAATAAGTTGCCCATTAGTGTTCAATTAATTTTAGAAAAAGAAGATAAAATATTATTACTAAAACGAAAAAATACAGGTTATGAAGATGGCAAATATTCTTTACCAGGTGGACATGTTGAAGCCAATGAAGAAATTAGACAAGCATTAATAAGAGAGATAAAAGAAGAAGTTGGAATAGATATTTATATGCAAGATATAGAATTCTATAAGGTATTAAACAGAAAAATTAATCAAGAGCAAGAATACATAGATTTTATTTTTAAAGTAAATAATTGGACAGGAAATATTACAAATGAAGAAAAAGATAAATGTGAGGAAATTATTTGGGTGGAAATTGATAAAATGCCAAAAAACACATTAGATTTTATTCCAGAAATGTTAAAAACAGGTAATTCTAGCTATTTACCCTACAATTGGGAGGATGATTAATATGAAAAGAATCACTAAAGCTGTTATAACTTATGATACAGAAGAAGATACCTATGATATCAAATTAAAAAATCCGTTATCCGTTTGTTGGCAAATTACAACAAAATGTAATTTGAATTGCAAATATTGTTTATCAGATTCAGGAGTACATGGACAATATGGATTAGAAACAAAAGAAGCAATAGAGATTATTAATAAACTGGGAAAAATAGGAATTAATAGACTAGATTTTACAGGAGGAGAACCATTAATTAGAAAAGATTTAGAAAAACTAATTCAGTGTGCCAAATATAATCATATTAGTACTATTGTCACAACTAATACTACTCTATTAAATGACGAAAATATAAGAGCTATTAAAATAGCGGATTTGATACAAATTAGTATTGATGGACCAGAAGAGATTCATAATGAGCAAAGGCAAAATGAAGTATTTTATAAAACCATTGAAAATATAAAAAGACTAAAAAAAGAAGGATGTAAAATAAGACTAAATAGCTTTATATATAATTCAAATAAACAGTATGTAGAATATTTAATGAATTTATCTAAAGAATTAGATGTATTTTCACATTTATTTATTATTTTTACACCACAAGGAAGAGGAAAAGAACATTTAGAAGAAATTATACCAGAATCAGAGGTAGAAAAAATAAAAGAGAAAATAATTAACAATAGGAAAGAGGAAAAAAGAAACATTAGATTGTACGATTATAATGAATATATACATTCATGTGTTTTATTAACACCAACAGGAGATGTTATTTCACAAGGATTTTATGAAGAAGACTCAATTAACGTAGGAAACATATTAAATAATTCACTAGAAGAACTATTTGCAAATGACATATTTGACCATCCAACACATGTATTACATTATCTACAAAGGAGGGCTAAATAATGGTAGAAACATCTGACAATACAATGTTATCAAATGGAATCGTAAAAGATAATAAATTTTTTCCTAAAAAAAATTTACAATCTGGAACTATTAGAATCGTACTTACAACAGAATGTAATTATAAATGTAAATATTGTTTTGCAGAAGGAGAACAAGATAAACAAATTAGAATCATTCCATTAGAAAAATTAAAGCCAGTTTTAAAAACAGCAAAAGAATTCGGCATTAATAAAGTGAAATTAACAGGAGGAGAACCTCTATTATATCCAGAAATGGAAGAATTATTAGAATATATTAGAGAAATAGAGATACCATATGTAGATTTAACAACTAATATATCTTTGTTGAATAAGAAAAATATTGAACGATTAAATCGATATCATGTAAATGCCTTAACATTGAGTCTTAATACATTAGAAAAAGAAAAATATCAATATTTAAGTGGTTTTTCAAATTTTGAGTTAATAAAAGAAAATTTAGAAAAAACCATACAAAAATTCAAAGGAAAAATTAGAGTCAATTGTATTATCTTTGATGAAAAATACAATGATAAAGATTATCAATCTATTATTCATTTATGTCAAGAAAACAATTTAGGAATAAGGTTAATAGAACCATCTATTGTAGATGGATTACATATTACTTATACAAAAGAAAAGTTCGAAGAATTTATCCAAAAATTAAAGAAAAAAGCAGATAGAGTAATTGAATCAGATTGCAATTCTGTAGAATATTTATTTTTTGGAAATTGGTATTTAACTATTATGCATAGCTTATGTGACAATAAAATTTGTGAAGCATGTCAAAAATACATGTATATTCGTATTACATCAGACTTTAAATTAAAACCATGTTTATCAAGAAGAGATACTGAAGTACCAATCAATCTAGAAAATGAAGAAACAATACAAAATTCGTTCATAGAAGCAATTAATTATATGGGAGTTGGAATATAAATGAAAATGTCAAAGTTAGAGGGATTACAAATGTTAAAACTACTAGATTTTCCGACAATAGAATTAATCGATCCCAATTTATTAGATAAAAATAGTCAAGTACTAAAACAAGGATTAAGTGTAAGAACATCGCCGAAAAAGAACTTATTGTTTAATACAAATTTGCCATCAATACATAATTGTACAGATTTGGAGGAATTAAGAAAATTTATACAAAATAATGAAGGAGAATATCATATTATTGTTCATAGAACTGTAAAAGCACAAGAAATAGGTTCTGTTTCAAGACTTGAAATTGGAACAGATAAAGTAATTATTGAACTTTTTGATGATTTTGAAAAAAGAGAACAGGGGATTATAAAAAATAGAGTAACTTTTCCTATTATAGGAGAAAAATTTAGAATCGATCAATTACAAATAGAAGATAAAAATGAGGAAGAATACAAAGTGTTTACTAAGGTAATTAAAGATGTAAAATATATACCATTCAAAAAATTTGATGCAGAATTTGTAGTAGAAGATGGAAAGGTATTTTTTATGGATTTGACGATACAAGGAAGAGAAGATAGTGAATATGCAGAAGAATTAATAAAAAAATCACACAAAAAAAAGAGTATAAAAGGAGACTAACTATTAAAAGTCAAGTATTTTTTGAAAAAAATATTTAATTGG
>CANAUI010000053.1 GCA_947364715.1 uncultured Clostridium sp. | reverse complement strand
TTTTTCAATTAGAATTCTCTAATTTTTTGGACCACTTTTATTTTATCAAAAACAAATACTTTAAATGAAGAAAAAGCATACTTAAAACAAGGTAAATGGAACAGCGACAAAGTATATAAAATTCTAACAAATTCAATTTATATAGGCACTTTCGCTTATGGAAAAACAAAAAGAAAAGCACAAGATATTTTATATGTAGATAATTATTGTGAGCAAATAATTGATGAAAACAGTTGGAATATTACAAGAAAAATTTTAGAGAAAAATAAACATCCTAATTATGGAGAACATATTCATCTCTTTACTGGTATTGTAAGATGCCCAGATTGTGGAAAAATAATGTCCTCTACTAATTCATTTAAGAATAGTGGTACGCCAAAACCAAAAGTTTATTACCATGTAACTTGCAAAAATTCTGATTGTAAATCAAAAGGATTACACTACAATTGCGACAAAATTGAAGAAAAATTAGCTAGAGTCTTAAATGAATTAACAAGATATATGTATGATATGGATAGTGAAATTATAGTATGTAATTCTACAAAAACAAAAGACATTAAAGATATAGATAAAGCAAATGTGATGAAAAAATAATAGAAAAGAAAGGGCTAAATTATGAAATTGAAAATTCTTGTCCTAGCAAGCACTGCATTTGTGCTCCCGCAAAATACAAATTGCTGTCCCAGCAAGCAATGAATTTGTACTCCTGCACAAATTTCAATATGGAGTTTACACCCCATACCCCCGAAAAAATTAAAATGAAAGGAAGAATAAAATTATGAATGATGAAAAAGTAAATTATTTAATTGATATGATAAAAGATATGGATATAGAAAATAAATTAAGACTTGCAATATGTATGAATGATAGTAGTACAACTCATCTCGGATATGATAAAAAGGAAATGCATAAACATTTTGATTTGCTATTAAAAGAAATTAATAAAGAATACAGAAACACTATAGTGAACTTTGCAAATTACCCACTTATAATGTTCGCTATGGCAAAGATTATGGAGATGGATTCGTTTGAACAAAATAAAGTTGCGTTATATTTATTTAATAGCATTAACTGGAAAATAAAAAAATATATAAAAGATGACAAAATACTTGACAATCTCAAACAAATGTTTTAAACTATATGTAGTTATAAAAGGATGTGAAATTATGGAAGAAAATAAATTAGTAACTCAAAGTGAATTAGCAATTGAAGATATCAAAAATTTAATTTTCACGATAAGAGGAAAACAAGTAATGATAGATAGTGATGTTGCAAATATATATCATTGTGAGACAAAATATGTAAATCGTGTAGTAAAAAGAAATATAGAAAGATTTCCAGAAGAATTCTGCTTTCAATTAAATGAAGATGAGTTTAAAGTTTTAAGGTGCCAATTTGTCACCTTAAACGAAAATGGAAGAGGACAACATAGAAAATATTTGCCTTATGTATTTACAGAACAAGGAATCGCAATGTTATCTGCTTTATTAAAAAGTGATGTTGCTGTAAGTGTTAGTGTAAATATTATGAAAGCATTTATTGAAATGCGAAAATTTTTAATGATTAATGGACAAGTATTTGAAAGGCTGACAAGTGTAGAACATAAGTTGTTAGAACATGATAAAAAAATTGATAAAGTTTTCAATAGTCTTCAACTAGAAGAAAATATAAAACAAAGAATATTTTTTGATGGTCAAATATATGATGCATATAGCATCATTATTGATATTATCAAGAAAGCAAATAAGAAAATTTTAATTATAGATAATTATGTAGATGACAGTGTTTTAAAAATGCTTACAAAAAAGAAAAACAATGTTGAAGTTGTAATACTAACTTCTGATAAAAGTAATATACAACAAATTGATATTCAAAAATTTAATAAAGAGTATCCAATATTAAAACTTGCTAAAACAAATAAATTTCATGATAGGTTTATAATTATAGATAATAAGGAAATGTATCATTTAGGTGCCTCTATAAAAGACTTAGGTAAAAAATGTTTTGGAATTAATAAAATTGAAGATATGGAAATTATAGAAAAGATTATTAATTTATAAATAAAATTTCAATGGAATTGTTACTATTGTGAAATATATAACTTTTTGATATAATGATTTTGAAACGAGTAATTTGTAAAGGAGATTTATATTATGAAAAAATTACAATCAATTACAATAGAAAAGAATGAACGATATTTAAGACAGATTTCTAAAAAAGTAAATTCTAGAGGTGAGTTATAGTGATTAAAAACATTATATTAGATGTAGGCGGAATATTATTTGATGATAGCAAAAAAAATATAGAATATGTACTCAATAAAAAGTGTGATTTAATATACCAAAAAGCTTATGGTACAGGATTTAAAGAATGTTTACTTGGATATAAAACAGTTCAAGAACATATAAATAATTTATATAATACACCCGATTTTAAGGATATTAGTTATATTTTAAGTAAAGAGAATCTATCCATAACATATCCTGTGATGAACAAAAACTTAGAATATATTAAGAAACTAAAAGCAATGGGCTATAAAATATATTTATTAACAAACATAACAGAAGACAGTTATAACTACATTAATAATGTAATAAATATCGAAGCTGTTTTTGATGGTGGTATATATTCTTATCAAGAACATGTCATCAAACCAAATCCTACTATATATAATTTATTGATTGATAGATTTAAGTTGAATAAGGAAGAAACAATATTTTTTGATGATAAAGAAAAGAATATTATTGCTGCATGTAATGTAGGAATAATAGGTATTGTTTTTAATTCAATTGACGATATAAAAAATAATTTATAATTAAAAAATACAATTTAAATATTAGATTGTTAAAAATAAGAATATAAAAAAATCGAAATTGTTTTAAATTTTAAAACTACAAAAGATTCTAAAACTATTGTAATTTAATAATAAGTTATGTATAATAATTACATATTTTGCAGTACAAACAAAATAGTTAACTATATATATTAAAAACAAAAAGTTAGCTTATAAAATAAACTAACTTCTTTTTATTTACTATTTTTTAATAATTATCTGCACCTTTTCCTTCTGGTAATGCTGGATATTGTACAACAATTCTAATTTTTGTAATATATTTAATTGCTCTTACTATTTTACTATTTTTTATTCTTTGCCATAAACTTGGTTTTGCTTCAAAAGTCACCTCTTGTTGATATTGTTTTTCATCTATAGTTCCTATTTCTTCTGCTTGTATTTGTTCTACTACTGGTGCTGTATCTTCTACTGGTGTTGGAATAGATTTTAAAGCATCTGCAACCTCAATGCCTATATAGCTTAATGCTTTTGATTTATCTTCTATTCTTTCCATATCAATTTCTATATGTAAATTAGATTCAAGATTTGTTACTCTAGCATTTAATAATTTCATAGCATCTTGGTAATTTTGAGATTTTTTTCCTTTAGATTTTCCTACAATATTTAATGTATCAATAATATCTTCTGAAAATTCTTCTTCTGCATCTTTTACTTGATTTTTCCAATCTTTTTCTTTATTATCTACAGTATCAATTAGTTCTTTTAATCTTCCTGACAAAGCTATATTTTGTTCTCTTTGTCTAATTAGTTCTTCAATCTTTTTTGTATTTTCTTCAAATTGATTTGTAGCATATTCAACTAACCCATATGATGCTTTATAAACACTTATAGGGAAATTTTTCTTTTTTGGATATTCAATTAAATATGTTTTAATTGATTCTATTAAATCTCTAAAATAAGAATCTTCTTCTAATTGTACAATTTGTTTTTTACTGTTTGGATTAATAAGTTTATGTACTTTATCTATATTTGATAATATTTTCTCCTCAGTGATAACCATTCTCACATTTACTATGCCAGATCTAGACATGTAAATTACCTCCTTTTATCTTAAGCATATCTTTTATACAATTATAATTATACATTAACACGCAAAAAACTACAATACTAACGGGAGTTTTTTTCTTTAAGTTTTTGTTACAGAATTATTACATTTGTGTTACAATTGTTATTTTTATCTTATTCTTATGTTTTTCTTTCTCCCGTAGGCTTTTTACATTACTGTTTTTATTTCTTCAAATCTTTTTACTTTTTGTGTTGTTGTTTTAATTAATTCCTTATTTGTTACACTGATTTCTCTTACATATTTATATGCTGGCATTGTTTTATTAATTTTCTTAATTTCTTGCCAAATCTTTTCTTTCAATTCTTCTGAATTTTTTGTCCCAAAAGTTTCTTCTACAAGTTCATCATCATATACAATTTTTGCACATATTTTATAATCACCATCATCTTGTGGTTTTCCATAAACAAAAGATTCTTTTATACCTTCAACTTTATTAATTAAAGTTTCTATTTCTTCTGGATATATATTTTTTCCATTTTTTAAAACAATTACAAATTTCTTTCTTCCTGAAATAAAGATAAATCCATCTTTATCTATTTTAGCTAAATCACCTGTATGTAGCCAACCATCTTCTGTTATTGTTTCTTTTGTTGCTTCTTCATTGTTGTAATATCCAAGCATTATAGATGGACCTTTAGCAAGTAATTCCCCAATACCTTCATCATTAGGAGCTTCAATTTTTATATCTAAACTTGGAAAAGCTTTTCCTATAGAACCTAATCTTTGGTATTTATCATCTTCTGCTGAAATAACTGGTGAACTTTCTGTTAATCCATATCCTTGATACATAGTAAATCCTAATTCATTAAATCCTTTTTCAGCTTCAGGGTCAAGTGCTGCTCCTCCTGCAACAAATAATCTTACCTTTCCTCCTAAATTATCATGAATTTCTTTAAATAGTTTTTTTCTAATATCTATTTTAAATTTTAGTAAAAATTGACTAATCTTTATACCTTTTTGTACTGTTTCTAGCTTACCTTTTTTTTCAATACTTTTTATTACTTTTTTATACATAGATTCGAATAAAATTGGAACAGAAATCATTGCTGTTATTTGATATTCTTTTATATTATCTGCAATATGTCTAATTCCTTCACAAAAAGCAATTGAGCCTCCTTTTGATATTGGATATAAAAATCCTACTGTACATTCAAAAGTGTGATGTAATGGTAAAAATGATAAAAATCTATCATTTTCATTAATTTTAATTACAGAAGTAATATCCATTAAATTTGCACATATATTTTTATGTGATAACATAACTGCTTTTGACATTGCTGTAGTTCCTGAAGTAAATAGCATAATTGACATTTTCTCTGTATCAATTTTTGCATCTAGAAATTCTCTATTCCCATCTTCTAACAATTTTTTTCCTTGGTTTATTAGCTCATATTGAGAATATACACCATTTTCTTCTTTTTCTAAATCCATTGAAATAAAATATTTTACTTTTGTATTATTTTCATTCTTTATTTTATCCATAATATTATTATATTTTTTAGAATACACAACAGCTTCTACTTCTGAACGAATAATTAAATTTTCTATTTCATTTTCTGGCAAAGATTTATCTAATGGAACAATTACACCTGTTCCAGTTACAACAGCTAAATAGACAATTCCCCATTCATATCTGTTTTCTGATATAACTGCAATTCTTTTATCTTTTAATCCCATATTTACAAATTTTGTTCCTAATGCTTTTACATCATTTCTAAATTCATTGTGTGTAATTTCTCTAAATTTTCCTTCTTTTCCAGATTTGAAAATATATGCAGGTCTGTCCCCATAAAGTTCTCCAGATTTTTCTAACATATCTCTTATATCAGTATATTTCACAAAATCATGTATTGGTTTTCTCATTTTCTGTCCCCTTTCTTTGGTTGAAAAATTATATTTTTCTTGATTATATATTTTTTTCCATAAATCCTTCAATAACTGTATTTTCAAATTCTTTATATAATTTCATAATATCAATTTCTTTTTCATTTCTTAATTTATATACTAATGTTGAACAAATTAGTCCATATATTTCAGATGCAATAATCTTTGAATTTCCTTTTTTAATTTGTTTTTTCTCTATGCCTTCTTCTACAATTCTTTCAATTTTATTGATGTAATCATTAATATGTTTCTTACATTTTTGATTTCTTGCTTCATTTCCCCAAAATTGACTTAACAAAATTGTTATCAAATCTTCATATTTCATAACAATTTTTATCTGTATTAAGATAATTGCTTTTATCTTGTCTATATAATTATCATATTTTGCTGTTTTGATATCAATACTATTTTGTAATAGCTTCATTCCCTCTTCTATTAAAAAATTAAAAATTTCTTCTTTGCTAGAAAAGTGATAATACAAAGTTCCTTTTGCTACTCCTACAGTTGCAGTAATTTCTTCAATACTAGTAGCATCATATCCTTTTTCTGCAAATAATTTCATTGATGTTTCAAAAATTTTTCTTTTTGTTTTATTCATTTTCTAAACATCCTTTCAATATGATATATCAATGTTTATATTATATATATAAACATTGAATATTGCAATATTTTTTCATGGTTTTATACTACCCATTCTAAGAAATAAGTTGCATTCTCTTTATCTAAACATACATAAAAAAGCAAAAATTATAAATTTTATCATTACATTAAGTAATAATGTATAATTAACAGCTTTAATCCCCACATCATTTAGTCTATCGTAATTATTTATAATCTCATCTATTTCCTCTTGAGAAGATATTTTTTGATGTTCCATATATTCCTTAGCCCAAAATCTTGCTTTTATCATTGCATCATTTTCCAAATAACTTCTTATAAAATAATATATAAAACCTCCAATTATTAAAATTGCTAAAAACATCATTTCATTTGGAAGTATTTTAAATAACTTCATAATCGATATAATAAGAAAATATATGATATAAATATTAGAATATATAAAATTAAACATTAATATTTTTCTATCTTGAATAGAATGTAAACATTCATGTGCAATAGTTTGTATTCTTGTAAAACTATCTTTTACATCAGCAATTACTATCTTATTAGTTATAGCTATATATAAAGAAGTATTTGCTGTTTTATCTTCTTCTACTGTAACAGTTTTATTATTCAACATTTCTAAATATTTTTTACATATTTCTACATTACTTGGATATTTTTTTGTCCATTCATCTAGTTTTTCATTTTTAGCAATTGCTTCAATTTGTTTTTTACTACTTCCAAATAATATTCTTAAAACAACTATTACACATATTAAAATATTAATAATTATTGCAAATTCCATATTACTTTATTTCCTCCCTTATTAAATAAAGCTAATACTTATAAGATTTTATATAATCCCACATGTATTAGCCCCTTTTTTAACATGTTATGTTCATACTTATGCTACTTATATTAGATAAGCTCTCTCACTGCTTCACCAATAATTTTATTAACATCTGTTAACAAAATATTAAACTTCATTTCAGCATCAAAATATTTTTTTGCCTCATCTATTTGTATTAATTCTGCATATAATGTCTTCATTTTATTGGTTTTTTCTTCATCTTCTTTTCCTGTTTGTATTTGTGTTAATTGTGCATCATATCTTGATTCCTCAAATTCTCTTATTTTTATTTTTAAATCAGGATTTAAAGCTAAAGCTTCTTTTGCTGTTTTATAATTCACATACTCTTCTGATTGTTTTATTTCTGTTGCTAATGTATTTGCTGTATCATACACATTCATATTTACACATCCTTTCTATTTATTCATTTATTGTATTATTTGTTCCTACTGTCTCTTCTACACCTTCTATTTTAACTTTTGCATCTGTTGGACATATATTTATAAATGTATTACCATCATTTACTTCAATTTCATTTCCATTCATATCTTGATAAACTGTTTTTCCTTCTCTTGAATTTTTTATACATTGAATTTTAATAGCTTTTCCATTTGTAATATAATATCCATCAAAAGTTCCTATATTTTTTAAACCTTGTCTTCCTTTATTTTCTGTATCTGCTAAAGTATAGTTATTACAAAATGTAATGATTATATTTTTAGTTGTAATAGATTTTTTTGTATCCCAATCTATTTGTTCTTTTCCTCTTGCATATCTCACATATACTTTGTTTTCCTTATCATATTCATATTTTACCGTTTGTAAATCTGAATGAGGTATTATAACTGTATCAGCTATTTGTCCATCTTCTAAATTAACTTGTTCAGTTACATAATTTAATACACTTTCTTCTGTAGATGTTGTTCTATATTTTTTTGTTTTAGCAGATTCTAATAATTTTTTTATACTTGTTACTGCATTATGTGGTGCATACTTATGTTTTACTCTCAAAAATGTTGTCCCATCTTCTGCTATTCCATCAATATCATTTATACTATATTTTTTAATATCGCTTTTAGCTTGTGGACTTTGTCCAAAATGTACATATATTGCATCATTTTCCATTGCATAATCTATAAAATAATGTCTAGCACTTCTAACTGGTCCTATTTTGTCCAAATCAGCACCTTTAAATAATGCCATTAATCTAGTTTCTCCACCTTCAACAATAATTTCATATACCATATATGCTTGATTTAACCCTGATTGTGGCCAAGCATCACTATGATTATCAATCATAACTGCAATTGGTCTATCATTCCCACTAAATATTTGTACAGTCTTTTCTTCTTCCACCACTGTTTCTTGATTTTCTTCACCTGATATAGTTTCTGTTTGATTTTTATCTTGCCAAATTTTATATGATACTATGCCACCACATATAATAATTAAAGCGACTAGTATAACAATTAAAGTTTTTACTCCACCCTTTTCCATATCTAATCTCATTCCTCCTTAAGGCATAACCTAGTTTTTAAGTTGGCATCATTGGTTATCTTACTATATTTAATGTTTTTAATATTTTTTCTTCTTTTATTCGCATTTCTTCTTTATCTTGTTCTTCTATATGGTCATATCCCATTAAGTGATAAAATCCATGAACTAACATATAACTTAACTCTCTTTCAAAAGTATGTCCATATTCTTTGGCCTGTTCCTCTACCTTTGATATAGAAATAATAATATCTCCTAATATATCTTGGTATTGAAAATCCTTTTTTTGTATTTTTTTATCTAATTCTTCTTTTTGAAACATAGGAAATGAAAGAACATCTGTGGGTTTATCTATATTCCTATATTCTTTATTGATATTTTGTATATTTTCAGGATTTGTAAAAGTTACAGTAATACATAATTTTGAATCTATTAGATTTTCCTCTTCCAAACATTTGCCAAATACCCTTTTTACTATATTCTCTAAATCTTCTACTTCTTCAATATCTTTATATATAATTTCATAGTTTTCCATTTATGCAGCTTCCTTCAATTTTTTTATATAGTTTCCTTTTGATATATATGCATTTTTTAGTTCTCGTAATGCACCATAATCAATTAATTTTCTTTTATAATATGTAATTAATTTACTATAGTCTGTTTTTGTATTACTTTCTTTTATTTTTTTCAAATCATTTTTTATAAATAAAATCTCTTTTTGTCTTATATATTCAATAAAGTTTGTTTCTTTTAATTTACAAGTTTCTTTATATGTGTTCCAGAAACTTTTAAATTCATCTCTATCTTTTGGATTTTCCCAATATACTTTTGTAGATAATAATTTTACATGGTAATCCTCAAATAAATTAATTAACATACTATATGCTTTTTCTCTTTTTGTAGCTATTTTAGTA
This sequence comes from uncultured Clostridium sp., assembly GCA_947364715.1. Lineage (GTDB taxonomy): Bacteria > Bacillota > Clostridia > TANB77 > CAG-508 > CAG-269. The sequence goes on along the minus strand of CANAUI010000053.1, from coordinate 2,095 downwards.
TCTTGAACTAAAACTCTAGCATCTTTTAATAATTTTTCGTAACATTGTATTGCAACAATTAGTGGTAGACTATGTGTAAATAATTTTCTGCTAATATTTAATAATAAAACTTTTTTTTCTATATTATCTCTTGTATCTAATTTTCCTACTGTATATGTCTCATATGTTTCATATTCTTTTATCACATCTTTTGCAATTGTATCGTTTTTTATTCTTATTTTTAAAGCTAAAATATTTTGTATATATTCTTCTAATGTATAGAATATTTTTGTATATATCCATTCTTTTGAAGCTTCATAAGTATTCATTGTGTCTGCTAATTTAATTGAATAATTTTTTAAAATACCTTTATATAATGTATCCATTTTTGAAATATAAAATTGATTATATCTATCTATTAATTTTTCTTTTCCAGATAATTGAATACCCTCATTATCTAATTCTAGTAAATATTTTTGTTTCCTGTTTTTATATTCTACATATTCGTTTTCTTTTAAACTAGTCACTTCATAATATTTAGATAATGCTTCCTTTTCAAAATCTGATGCAGTATCATTTTTTACCTTTTTATATATAGAATCCATAACATATTTATCTAATGTTTCTAAATAACTTTCATATGCAGAATCATATTTTTCTTCTGCCTCTTTTTGATTATAATGTTCTCCACTATTTTCATATGCTTCAAATGCTTTTAATAGATTATTTCTTTTTATTGAAATTAACATTCCATTAATTCCGATTTTAGTTGGTATTAACATTTTAGTTAATGTTTTTGTAATTTTGTTAAAAAATGTTTTATCTGTTCCTGTAATTCTCAAACTTCTTTCTTCCATTTATATCATCCCTTCAAAACACAATTTTTTCATTCGTCCCTATTATTTCTAGCACTTCATATGTAACATAAATATCAACACTATCTTCATGTTCATAAGTATTTATATTTTTATTTACAATTTTTTCTTTATCTTCTATTTGTTTTTCCAATTCTTGTTCTATTTCTTGTATTCCTAAGTCTTTTGCTTCTTCAACAGAATATATTTTTTCTATTTCTTCATATTCTTGATATGTTGTTTTTACTACGGAAATTGGCAAATAGAAATTAGAAAATAATTTTATTTTATTTTCAGTTTCTATTGTATCATAAAATTCAAATTTTGAAACCCTTTTTGGAAAATTTATTTTAAAATTATTCATTTTTATTCCGTAATTTGTTTCACTTTCTCCTATATGCTGTTTTTCCGTAGTTTTATATTGAATTGTCTTGTTCATAGTATACCAAACTCTTGCTTCTACTTCTCCTTTTGCATGTACATATCTAATACCTGTATATTTTCCTTCCATCCATCCATTAACCAATACATCTCCTAGTTTTACAGTATCTCCTACCTTTACATTTGCTGTACCATCTTGTGCATTAATTTTTGTGATTACACCATTTTTATTAGAAACAATATTACAATATTCCTCTTCATCAATAATATCTGGTTTCTTATCAGCTTTTACCAGTTTAACAATCGCATTTGTTCCTTTTAATTCAATTCCTATCCATGCAATATCATCTCTTTCTAACCTTACTTTATTAATAATTTCTTTTGTATCTACATTATTCTTTGAAGTTCCAATTTTCAAACCTGCTTCTTGAACATCATTTATTATATTATCAATTTCTAATCCATTTTCTTCTATAATTTCTATATTCCATACAAAATTAGAACTAACAAAAATAATACCTACAATTAAAATTAAAAATAGCACAAATAATTTTCTCTTCTTATATTTATTAAGAAGAAAAGGTAATCCTCTTTTTGATTTTATAGATATTTTGCATTGTGTTTTTTTTGCAATTTCACAAATCTCTTTAAAATTCTTAATTTCTATATTTAAAGCTAAATTTATATCATTTACTTTCTTTATATTCCACATCATATAGTTTCGATTTCTACAAATATTAATAAATCTTTCTATATAATATCCTTCTACTACAATTCTTAAATAACCATATATATAATTTATGATTTTTTTTATTATCATGTATCTCTTGTATGATATATTTAATAACTTAAATACACCATACGCTCCTTTCTTTCTACAT
>CANAUI010000052.1 GCA_947364715.1 uncultured Clostridium sp. | reverse complement strand
CATATTCATCATATAAACTAAAACTTACTTTTGAGAAAATGTTTCTATCTACATTTCCTACATATCCATGTTTTACTTTAATTGTTGGTGCTACATTGTCATATACAAATTCATATGTTGTTTCATTTCCTGTTACATCTTTTAATGTGATTGTATTTTTTCCATATACTAATTTTGATTTTATATTTTCAAAGTTTGCATCTGACCATTTATTTACTGTTAATTCTGTATATTCACCATCATTTATTTTATATGCTGAAACTCCATAATTATCATGTAATTTAAAGCTTACATTTGAAAATACATTTCTATCTATATTTCCTACATATCCTTCTTTTACTATAATTTCTGGTGCTTGTGTATCTACAATTTGAACTACTCTACTTCCAGTAACTGTATTTCCAGCACTGTCTGTAACTGTATAATTTATTCTGTATGTTCCTAATTTGTTTGTATCCATTTCTTCTAAATCTGTCCAATTAGATGACCCTATTGGTAAAAATCTATATGTTAAAACAACTTTGTCTGTAATATCTCCATCTACTTTATCAATTGCTGAATATCCTTTTTCTTGATATTCTGTGCCTACTTCCATTTCATATCTGTTTGGATTAATAACTGTTAATATTGGTGCTTCATCAATTATATTTGTTACCATATTTGTAGTTTTTCCATTAACAATTGCAACTGCTTCTATAGTACCTTCTGTTTTTGTTACTTTTACTGTAAATGATACAGTTTTTTCAGTATCAATATCTACTTTCCAAGATATTTTTCCATTTTCTACTGTTCCATTATCAGATATTGTTCCTTCTACTAGTTCAGTTCCTTCTGGAATAATTGCTGATATATCTATTTGTTTTAAAGTTTCTGTATGACTATTTTTAATTTCTATATTATATGTAATTTCTCCACCTACTATAACATAGTTATTTCCTGTTAATGTAACAGATTTAATATTATTTTGTAAATTTGTTAAATTTGCACTTATATTTGATAATCCTAAATTAATATCTGCTGGTGCAAATCCTACAATTGTATTAGTTGTTTCATATGTTTCTGTTGTTTCTATCCTTTGTGTTTGGCTTGTTTCCTCTTCATTGTTTGTACTAACATTATTGTTATCTGCTACAACTACTGTATTTTCTCTATTGTTTGTTATTACCTCTTGTGTTTGTTCTACAGATTCATCTGTAGTTACTACATTTTCTTCATTATTAGCAACATCATTTTTTTGTTCTTTTGCTACTTCTTGTTCTCCACTATTTCTATTTTCTGATTCAGAATTTAATTTTGAAACAGCTTGTGTATCATTATTTGCTTTAATAAATACATATGTGCTGACAGAAGCGATTAAAAAAAGTACTAGAAGAACTGCTACTATAATGATATTTCTTTTAGTTCTATAATTCATTTTGCCTTGCATAAAATTTTCCCCCTTAATTTTAAATTTTATTTTTCTTTTGCCTTCACAATTAGTCTATCTTTATTTCCATTTATACATGTAATTAAAGTAACTTCTTTGCTCTGATTATTGATACTTTCTGTAACCTTATTATCATTTGGGTCTGTTACATATTTATCAAATACTGTGTAAATTACTTTATTTCCATGTAAATCTAAAATAGAAATTTCATCTCCATTTTCTAGCTTATCTATTTTCCCAAACATTGTACCATTAATATAATTATGACCAGCTAGGCATAAGTTTCCTACTTCATTTACTTTGCCATTTCCAAATCTAGCTATGGATTTTTCTAATGCATCTTTTGTACTTTCAATTAATATAGGATATTCTATATTAATTTTAGGTATTTCTACTATACCTATCACTTGATATCCTTCATATTGAATATATGGGATTTCTGTTTGTGTATCTTCTTGTATATTATCATTTACATATGAAATGACTTCTACTAGATTTTGTTCATTTTTATTTCGTTCATTATACTTTATTCCAATTACTACAATTAACCCTATAGCAACAATTATTAAAACTAAAAGCAATATATTAGAAATTTTTATTTTTCCTTCTTTTCTATTTTTCACGCTTTTTAGTCCTTTCTTGTGTTTTTGTTTATTTTCTTAAATATAATGATTGCTATTATTGCAATAACAACTACTCCTAAAGCAATAAATAATATAGTTGTGTCATCATATGTATAAGGTAATGCTGTTGCTACTTCTTTAACATTTGCTTTTTGAACAACTGTAGTTACTGTTTTTTCATATGCTGTTAAAAATTGTATATCTAAATTTCCGTTTTCATCTTTTAACCATAAAACATATTGTTGATTTTGTTTAGCATCATATGGTTTTGTTATTTCTAAGTTTTCCGCTTTTACCCAATCTTCATCCTTTAGGTTTGCAACTAATGAATTATATAATTCATATAGTTCATTATAATTTTGTAATTTGGTAAACATATTTGAATTTTCATCATATTTACTAATTTCATTAACTAATGTTAATAATTTGGTATAGTCTTCTGTTGCATTTGCTACACTAAATTGATAATAATATGTTTTATCTTGTGCTCCATTTATTTTTATTTTTTCTTCTTCTGCACTAGATTGAACGGTTATATTTTTTGTTATATTTTTTATTTGATTTAATTGTTCTATTGTTTTTGCTTCTTTTAATTTAATTAGTTCTCCATCAATAACTGTCTCTCCAGTTTTGGTTTCTACCCATATATATGTATTTTCTGAATTAAAGAATTGATTTTTTAATTCTTCATCTACATATGCTATATATCTTCCTTTGTTATCTTTTTCAGCTGTAATGTAATTTAATTGTGTTTTGTCCTTAGTATTTGAGAATGCAAAACTAAAATTTTCATTCATTATTTGCTTCACATAAATCAAATATTGATTGTCATTTTGTTTAACAATTATCATATTGAAATTTACGGCAGAAACTTTCAATTGCAAAATACATAATAACATCATAACTGCTAGTATAATTGTTGCTAGTATTTTACTTTTTTTCATTTTCATTGATATACCTCCTTTTATTTCAAATCAGCTACATTATATATCAAATCACTAAAAATTACAACTATTTCACTTTAAAAAATTACCAAAATTACCATTTTCTTCAAAAAATTTGTTACAGTTAACAGTAGATAATAATATTATTATCTACTCATATTATTACATAGATTAATTTAAGGGTTTATATATAACTTGGAGAACACTTTGTGTGTCTTAACCAAAATTATATATAAACCCTTAAGTTGATATCTTTAAATCTAAAAAATAATTATACTTTTTTATTGTAATTGTATAAGAAATCACATGTGTGCATCGAAGTCTCTGATTTCGTTAATTCACGCCTTTCTTATAAACTCTATAATTTGTTTTGCTAATTCTTCTTCTTTTCCTTCATAACTATGATTAGCTCCATATATATAATATATATCTTTGTTTGGATTTGTAATAGTATAATTCATAATATCTACTAACTCTTCTGGTGTTTGAACAATCATTTCATTTATATTTCCCCAACGCATAAATAATGGCACATCTATATCATTTAATTTTTTTAGTTCTTTATCTTCTCCATAATTTGCAAAATTAATATCTTTATAATCTCTTGCATATCTTAAAAAAGTTTTTACACTAATTGGATGTATGAAAGCTTCTTTAGGCATCATTTCAATTTCTTTTTCATTTTTTTCTTTTTCTTCTGCATATTCTAAATATTTATTAAAATTATCTCTCAAATATATCTTTAATGTCCTTGGAATGTCAATTAAAGAATTTAAGATAATTCCTTTTATATTATTTAACATTTCATCTTGTTCATCTTTTAATTCACTATAAGTATAAACAATTTTAGTACATCCTAAACTATGCCCTTGTAAATATATATTTTTATATCCTAATTCTTTTAATTTTATTATAGCTCCTGTAATATCTTCATATCCTTCTAATACATCTTCAAAACTTGTTCCACCTAAATCTTTTTCTCTTTTTCCTTCTGTATACCTTCTTGTATATTTTATTAATTCACTTCCACGATTATTAAAACAAAAATAGTCTATATTATTTTCATTTGCTAATTTTGCTATTGTAGTTTCTCTTTTTTTCATACAGTTACTACCCATTCCATGAATTGATAAAATAATATCTTCTGTTTTTTGTTTACATGTATATAATAAACCATCTAATTTGATTCCATCTGTTGCTAAAAAATATATAACTTCCATTTTATAACCATTTCCTTTCGTGTATTTGCTAAACTACATTTATTTCAATATTTCTAATATTTCATTCTTATCTGTTACACCTACAAATGTTTTGATTGGATTTCCTTTTTCAAATACTATAATTGTTGGTATACTCATAACACTATATTTCATTGCTAATTCTTGGTTATTATCAACATTTATTTTTCCTACTTTTACTTTTCCTTCTAATTCTTTTGCAATATCATCAATTACTGGTGACATCATTCTACATGGTCCACACCAATCTGCATAAAAATCGACTAAAACCTTTCCTTCTGTTTTTAATACCTCTTCCTCAAAATTTTTCTCTTCAAATGTTAACATACTATTTTTCCTCCTTATATTTTTTATTTATTGTATACAATATTAAATTTTGTATTCCCTTAAGATGTTATATATTTTGTTTTCTAATATATTGAATTGCTTGCAAGCCTGCTTTTGTTCCGTCATACACAGATTTTGATATCTGTAATAGACCTCCCACACAATCTCCACAAGCATAAATTCCTGGAATATTTGTTTCCATATTTTCATTTACTACAATATTTTCTTTTTTAGTTATAATACCTAATTTTTTCGCAAACTCATTTCCTCCAGCTACACCTAATGCTACAAATATACCATCTGTTTTAGTTGTTGTATTATCATCAAATTCTATTTGTTCTATTTTGTTATCGCCTCTTACTTCACGTACTTTTCTAGTATCAATTTTAACATTATCTGCTCTAAACTCAGGTGCTTCTTTTCCATCTGTTAATATGGTGATACTGTTTACAATGTTAATTAATTCATTTGCTTCTGAAATAGCATATTTTCCATTTCCTAAAATAGCTATATCTTTATTTTTATAGAAAAATCCATCACATACAGCACAATAACTAACACCTTTTCCCTCAAATTCTTTAATACCTTTTATCCTAGGAATATTCTTTTTTTTACCTGTTGCAAAAATCACAGTTTTTGTTTGATAACTACCTTTTTCTGTTATTACTATATATCTATTTTCTTGACCTAATTGTATATTTGTAACTTCTTCTTTTTTTATATCAATTCCTAATTGTTCTGCTTGTTGTATTCCTGCTTTATATAGTCCTTTTCCTGATATTCCATTTTCAAAACCATAATAATTTTCTATCCATTCTGTTTTTTCTAAAGCTGATTTGTCTTTATATAAAATTAATACTTTTAAGTTTGCTCTTTTTGTATATAAGCTTGCTGATATTCCTGCTGGTCCTGCTCCTATTATAATTACATCATACATAATTTTAAACCTTTCTTTATTAATATTTGCTTTTTATATTTTCTTTCTAATATTTTTATGCTAAACTAATATTAGGTGATTTAAATTGAAGTTATTATTTAAAAATACAACTACATATTCAAAGAAAATATATGATGATTTTTTAAATTTTCACACTAAGAAATTTTCATTTAAATATCATCTATTTTCACTTATTATATCTATACTTATTATTTTTTTAATTATGATATATATTAAAAATCATTATTATGGATTAGCAATTATTTTTTGTTCTTGTTTGACTTCTTTTATTTTATATAGATATTTTCATCCAATTGAACAAGTCCACAAAGAATATCATAGTGATAAAATTACAAAAGAGCAAAGTTTTACTTTTTTATTTTATGACAATTATTTTAAAGTATATAACAAAGCAGAATATTCTATTGTTTATTATAGAGAAATTCATAAAGTATTTGAAACAAGTACTTTCTTTTATTTATATTTGGATAATCAACATTCTCTTTTATTAGATAAGTCTAATTTTAAAAAAGGAACTCCTTTAGCTTTTAGAAATTTTATTAGAAAAAAATGTCTTTTTAAATATAAATTACATAATTAATTTTTATAATAAAGGCAGATAATTTAAAATTAATTATCTGCCTTTACATTACTTGAAATACAACAAAAAAATTTTATTTTGTTTTATATTATTATCTTTTCTTTTAATTGTTATAATGTTCTATAATTATTTTTATCTGCTCTCTCATCTAATTTTCTATCATAATCTTGATTTTTATAAAACCAATCTGTGTTTTTATCTTTTGGATGTGCTTTTCTATTTTTATCTGCTAATAAATCCAATAATATAGACACAGGAATAATGATACCTATTAGAGATATAATTAGTCCTGTATAACCTGCTAGTCCTAATTGTGAAGCATCTTCAATTAAAGTTGACATTTTTGTTATTACATCTGACCCAAAATACATTCCATAAGCAAGTAAATAAATCAATGCTCCTAACATTTTTCTTTTTACTATTAATACTAAACATAATAATACTACAAATAATAAAATTATCTCTATTATTTCATTAAATGGTGTAATAATAAATTCTTGTTTTAGTTGTGCCATTAGAGTAACCATAACTCTAAATATCCAATACATTACCATAAAACATGTTAATAGCCATGTAGAAAAATTCTTCATCTGTGATTCCTCCTTGTTTATGTGTACAATAGTTTATATTTTTGTTTTTAATCTACAAAATCAAACTCATCTTTGAATTTTTCTTTAAAGATTTCAAATACTTTATTTAATGTATCTTCATCTTCAACACTTACATAAGATTCTTCGTCTGATTCTTCATCTATGTCTTCTACTTTTAAGATAACAACTTCTCCTTCTTCCTCTTCTCCTTCTTCTGCTATTGGTAATAATACAACATATTCTTCATCTTCTAATTCTACTAAATCTAAAAATTCAAATCTCACTTCATTACCATTTTCATCATTTAATATAACAATATTATCTAAATCTTCTCCTTCATAAATTTCGTTATCGTTCATAAATTTCTCCTTTCAATTTATTATTATTATTTATTATATATTACATATAATACATCATTAAAATGAATTTTTCAATGTATTTTTTAATTTATTCAAATATGTTTCTAAAATATATACTGCAGATATAGTATCCACTATATTTCTTTTTTTATGCTTATTTACATCTAAAAAATTCATTGTTTTATGAGCTGCAACAGTTGTTAATCTTTCATCAATCACTTCAATTTTCATCTTATTATATTTACATTTTAACTTGTGTACAAATTTCTTAGTAATTTCTGTCCTTTCTGACATAGTGCCATTCATATTTAATGGCAATCCTACAACAATAGTATCCACTTTATATTTTTCTAAAATTTCATCTAATCTTTTTAATACTATTTTATCAGAATTATTTCTTTGTATTGTTTCTAATCCTTGTACTGTTATATTTAATTCATCTGTTATGGCTATTCCAACCCTTGCATCTCCATAATCTATTCCTAATATTCTCATATTAGTCCTCTTCTAATCCTATATATTTTTTTACCATTTTTTCTAACAATTCATCTCTTTCAATAGTTCTAATTTTATTTCTTGCATCATTATGACTTGTTATATAAGTAGGGTCTCCTGATAAAATATACCCTACAATTTGATTAATTGGATTATATCCCTTTTCCATTAAAGATTTATAAACATCTTTTAAAATTTCTTGACTTTTGACATTTTTTTCTCTTTCTACATTAAAATTCATTGTCTTATCAAATTCCATACAAATACCTCCTTCTTAATATAAAACTTTTTAGTTTCACAACCCAAAGTGAAAATAAAATTGATTTTACTATATATTTGTTATATCACTTTCTTGCTTATTTGCATTATCTAAGTATTCTTCTAGTTTTTTTAGAATTTCATCTAATCCTGTTCCTTTATAATAAGTAGTTAATGCAATATTTATAATTGGTGTCACATCTTGTTTTACCATATGTAAGTTTTTATGTGCAATATTTTGCATTGTATATTCTGTAATATCTTCTGGCAAAGATATTTTCATTTGTTCGATATAATCTTTTATATCATTTATATATGAAGCAACTCCTTCTGTATCTACTCCTGAGAAAGCAATAACAAATTTAGGTCCCATATATCTAACAAATACATAATCTTCTGAAATATTGTCTTGAACATATTTGCTAATTTCTTTTATAACCTGATTTCCTAATTCTCTACAATATTTTTTGTTAATTTCTTCTATATTAATAATTTTGAACATACACATTGTTGATATTGTATATTGGTCTATAATTTTCTTTCCTTCTCCATATAAATATTCTTCTGAATATAGTCCTGTAAACATATCTGTTCTTACAATAGATTCTAATGTCTTTTGATGTACAACTGTTTTTAATACAGCTACAATATTATCTTTTATAACCTCTAAAATAGTTATATCAACATTGTCAAAATCATGTGGTGTACCACTCTCTAATATCCAATATCCAATATATACATTATCTATATATAATGGGAAAAATATTGCTGATTTTGCTCTTCCAAATTCCATTTTTTGATATGGAAGTCTTTCTCCATTACCATTTACAGTAACATATTTAGGAGTAGCTGTTTGTATACTATCTTTAAACATGTCTACATCTTGTAATGATTTTAATGAATCCCAATGTCTTTCATCAACATTAGATGCTTTAATTTCATATTCTGCACCATTAAAAACAACTATTGTCGAATACTTTATTTCATATTTTTCGATTAATATTTTATTTATTTTATTTATTTTTTCATCTACTGAAGATGTTTCTCCTATTGTATTCATAAAATCTTGAACAACTTGTAGGTTAGTAATTTTTTGATTAATATTTTTGAATTTTTGAATTTTTTGACTAATTTTTACATTATAAATTACTAGTATGATTACGATTATTACTAATACTACAGCAACCCCTATTATCACTGCTAATTCCTCCTATTTAAAAATTTCTTTTCATCTGGTTTAGTGTATTATTCATACTTGTAGAAAATACATTTGACTGATTATTTCCTCCTCCAACTGTTGGTGGTCTATATGTACCTTGTCCTGAAACTAATGGATATATCATATTTCCTAAAGCTTTTAATACTTGCATAAATGTTTTTGAATATCCTTTTAAATTAATATCACAATTGATAATTCCTTCTAAATATTTTGTATATATTTCTTCTTCAAAAGGTATTGTTATGTACTTAATTAAACTTCTATCAAATAATTCTGTCATAAATGACATGGCAGGGTCATTATAAAATGCCATACCTCCTATAATTGTTTTTTCATTAATTCCTTTAATCTTTACAAATTTATTTAATATAATTTTCAGTTTTTGCTCTTCTAATATATTTTTTGCTTTTAGTTCTCTTAAAAACGCTGTAAGTGGTTGTATTGTAAGTATATCTAAAGATTGTACTAAATAAGTTTCTAATGATTGTTTAAAATATCCTACTGGAGTATTAAAATCACAGTCAATTAAAATTAAAGAATAATTTTTTACTAATGTTTCTAATATTTCATCTACTTTACTAATAGAATCTCTTTCATCTGGTAAAGATGTAAATACTGTTAAATTTTTATTTACTTGAATACCATTTGCAATTCCTTCTGATAATTGTTCAATACTATTTGTTGCAATATTTCTTAAAGCTTCTTCATTTTTTGTATATATATAATATGAATTTCTATTAGTTGTTGTATCTAATATTGCTACATTAATCCCCATAGAAGACACTAATTCTGCAACATTATTAACAATAAAAGATGTTCCATTTTTACTAGTTCCTACAAATGTTACTATCTTTTTATCTGATGTTAAAAGTGATGATATATCTACTGTTTGTACATAATCATTATTTGTCCTTGTCATATTTGTAGTAACTGGAGATGTAAATTCATTATATTGATTATTGTTTATATTTGATGTAGGATTTAATTTTTCAGCATCTTGTCCCATTGTATATTTTTCAGTATTATTTTGCTCTATTAATATATTACTGTTTTGATTATCACTTTCACTATCTTCGAATCCAGGTAATATTGTTTCTTCTTCTATTTCTTCAAATCCTGGTAATATTGTATCATTTATATTATTTTCAATTTGTGATGATATTGTTTCTGTTTCATCTATATCAAAATCCTCAAAACCTGGTAATACTGTTTCTTCTTGTTCTGACATAATTGTTTCTTCTATTGGAAGTGGATTTTTTCTTGGTCTTCCTCTTCCTCTTTTTACTGGTTGTATTTCTTGCATTGTTTCAACTGGTACTGGATTTTTCTTTGGTCTTCCTCTTCCTCTTTTTACTGGCTGTTCAAATTCTTGTGTTGTCATATTTGAAGCTGTAGTTGTAACATTTTCTAATTTTGCTACTTTTGTTTCTACATCATCTAACATATCAGAAATATTTGTATCTTCATTTACAGTAGATACTGGTTGTTGTACTTCTGGTTTCTTTTTAGGTTTAGACATTTTTCTAGCACCTGTCATATTAACTGAAGAAGGTATTACAACAGGTTTTGTCATAGTAATTTCTTTATTTTTTGATTTTAATAATTTTTCACTTGTACCTGTTTCGTTTTTATTTTTATTTTGTCGTAAATTATTAGACACTTTACTATTAAATGACATTATTTTTTGATATTTAGGAGATTTTTCTTCTAATACTGCTCTTACATTTAATGGTAAGAATTTAGTTATAATTCTTAATTGTGTATCATTATATTGTGCAGCAATATTATTAAAACTATCAATATATCTATTTTCATCTTTTCCTAAACTTTTATAATGTGCCAAGATATTTTGTATTTCCATCTCACTAACATCATTTTCGCTTTCAGCTTGATAGTTTACTTCTTCTACATCGATTTTATAATATGCTTTTGCATCTTTTTTCAATCTTGGCTTGTGAATTAATTTACATACTTCATCAACACTTCTATCATTTCCAAGTATAGCATTATAAATCCCAATACCAAATAATTTTACTAGCATTTGTTCTGATTTCGTTCTTCTATCTAAACAAATTAAAATAATTGGTATATCATTTCCTCGTATATTAGATGCTTCATCACTTATACTATCTAATTTGTCAAATATAAATTTGTCAATTTGATCATATTGAGTATGTGAAAAAGCTTCTAAATCTTCACTTATAACAATTTTATCGTATGTTTTATCTTTTTGTATTTCTTTTAATATTGCATTAAAGTAATACACATTTTTATGTGAAATAATTTCTTTATATTCTTTTTGATATTTTTTTACAATTGCTTGTGAAATTTCTTCATTACTTACAGCAAATAAAACTTTCATTTGTTACCCCCTTCCAAATTTTACAAACACTGCAAATGCTAGTGGTAATACTTGGCATATAATGAATATTGTTACAAAAGTTACAATTAATCCTAAACCTTTTTCTAGTGTATCTAATTTTCTAACACCTACTACATATTTGTGAATAGCACCTATAGCAATTCCTAAAAAACAAAGTGGTATACTATAAATTCTAATCATATTTAATATATAAGCTACAAGTCCATATATATCTGAACCATATTTTTTCTGATAATCTTCTAATGTATTAGTTGCATTTTCTTTTATTTCTACCAATTTACTCTCTGTTTCTTTATCAATTGCTTGTTCTGTTGCACTAACTGTATTTGTACAAATAAATATTCCAAAAACAATTATAAATATTGTAACAATGATTATTGCTTGCTTCATCTATTATTGCCCCTTTCTTCCTTATTTTGGCAAAATATTCCCTATTTTTTTTATACTTATATATAATACAATAAGTTTATAAAAATATCAAGAATTTTTTATAATTTATCATACAAATATAAATGGCAATAATAAATTTCCGGTTTATTATGCACATATTTCACTTAAG
>CANAUI010000051.1 GCA_947364715.1 uncultured Clostridium sp. | reverse complement strand
TAATGTATTAAGCTGACCAATACTAATAAATCGAGGGCTTAACCACAATTAAAAATCTTAAAACTTATTTTTCATCTGTATATTTTTGAGTGTGCTATGCATACAATATTAAATTTTGGAAAAAATATAAAAGTACTTGCATTAATAAATTATTTATAGTATAATGCAAAGGTACAATGAAAAGTTAATAATTTTCTGGTGATGATAACATTTAGGGTAATACCTGTTCCCATTCCGAACACAGAAGTCAAGCTTAAATGTGCCGAAAATACTTGTGGGTTACCCTGCTGGGAAAATAGGTTGTTGCCAGATTTTAATATATTCCTCTTTAGCTCAGTTGGTAGAGCGCTCGGCTGTTAACCGATAGGTCGTTGGTTCGAGTCCAACAAGAGGAGCCAATATTAAGGGTTTTCAACAGTTGTGAAAGGTATCTGAACAACCGTGAAAGCCCTATATTTTCGCTATTTTTCAAGGTTTGTAAAAAATACATACCTTTGGGCATACTTTCATAATTGTTCAAATATCTTTCGCACGACCGTACAACGACCGTACGAAATAAGAAAAAATCAAGGTTTATATGCCTTGATTTTTAAGTATAGTTTGATTTGTTTTTATGCCACTAATTTCAAAATCTTAATTAGATTGTCATCTTGCTTTTGATACATATCTTTTAATTTATTTACTATTTTGTCTATTTCTTCTTTAGGCATAGTTTCTTTTGTTTCATCAGGTTTCGTTATTAATAAGTCGTTTTCTTTTAAATAACTATAAGTCTGAACACTATGTTGTTTTTCATAATTTGCAAATACATCACAGTAGACTTCAAGGGTAGTTCGTAGATCATGATGTCCCATTATTTTTTGAAGTACATTTGCAGGCATTCCTGATTCAATACATCTAGTAGCAAAAGTATGGCGGAGCATATGCTGATTTACATCGTAGCCGATTCCAATTTCATATTTTTCACATAATCTTTTAAATACCATATTGACCTGAGATGCAGTCCAAAAAGTATCTTTTTTATCATTATAGAAAATAACATGTTCTTTGTTTTCTTTGTAATAATTGTCCATATAATCTTTTAAGATAAATCTCATTTGATCATCCATTACAATATCACGTTCGCCATGATTAGTTTTTGTAGTGTCTCCCATAACAGTTTTATCATATTCATTTTTGGTAAGTGTACGTCGTACTCTGATGATATTGTTTTTAAAATCAACATCATCAACATCAAGTGCATTAATTTCGCCCATTCTCATACCAGAATACATAGATAGCAATAATTGATGTTTATATTTCACATTATTATTTTCATCCAATACTACATTTAAGAATTTCTTTTGTTCATCTACAGTAAAGGCTCGTACTTTTTTATCTTTCCTACTAGATGTAGGTTTGAAAAACTCTAGCTTATCATCTAAAAAATTATACTTTATAATATTTTTTCTAATTGCTCGTTTGAAAGTATTATTTACTAAACCATAAATCTTTCCAATAACAGAATTGGAATACTGTGTGATAAAGGATAAGAAATCCTTAACATCGTATTCCGTTATTTTTTGCAATTCCATTTGTGCCATATAATGTTTTTCAATTTGCTTTATGGTTTGCATTTTTCTATTGTAGGAACTTTCTGATAGTTTATTTAGTTTGTAACCATCTGTTACGATTCCTTTAGCAATATCAATGAATTTTGTAGTATTTTTATCTACATAGGTATTTGTACCTAGTTCTACAATTAGTTGATCCAATTTGTCTTTTACTTCTTGTCTTGTGTCTCCAAATATTGTCTTTTTCTTTCGCTTTCCATTTCTGTCACAATATTGTAGTGTGTATTCTGCACACCATTTTGTCTTTCCATGAATTTCACGTTTGTAAATAGTTCCTTCGCCATTTCCACGTGCTTTCTTTCCCATAAAAATAACCTCCTTATAATAAAAATTTGTGTTTCCTACTTGTATGAGGCTATTTAATTTGATATAATAAATATATAACCAAACACAAATAGGTATAGATATATAAATATTTGTGCAAATGTTGAGAGGTAATCTGACTGGTCGCCAAACTAAGCAGATTATCTTTTTTTGCATCAAATAAATATCATAATTAATCACAATCAATATTTCTAATTACTTTACAAGCTACACCTAAAATTTTAATAGATCGTTTATTATAAATCATAGGCTCGAACTCAGGATTTATTGATTGTAGTAACAAAATGTTGTCTTGCTTTATAATCTTTTTGAAAATTGCATCATTATCATCTATTATCACAGCACAGTCCTGTCCACTGTTGCAGTCAGATTGTTTTCTAAAGATAATACGATCATTATCTTTGTATTCAGGACACATACTATTTCCATGAATTTCTAATCCAAAATATTCTCGATCATCATCTGATTTTATAGATATTTCTTCATAATCTATTATATCTTCAACTTCATCAAGAGGTATACCTGATGGAATGTTACCGATAAATAGGAACTCGAATAATGTGTAATTGATTTGAATTAATTTCAAATTCCTGTGTTTCATCAAGTTTATATATTAATTCTTCAATTGGCATCATCATAGCATTAGCTAGATCTTTGGCAACATCTGTAGTAACTGCATAAGGTTTTGTAGTCTTTGGATTATAGACTTTTTCTAAAGTATTAATATAAGAATGACTCAATGATGTTCTAGATGCAAATTCTCTTTGTGAAAGATTATGTGTTGTTCTGTATTCTTTGATAATTTCACCTATAAACATGATCTTTACCTCCTTTTGTAATTGCATTGTACAATAAAATGTGCAAAAAAGCAAGTACTTTTTTGAAAAAATATAAATTTGTAAAAAATACTTGACAATAAAAACAAATTATAATATAAATATCGATATAAGCACATTATATTGTGCGAATAAAATGTAAGAAAGGAGTGGAAATTGTATGAGTAACCTAGAAAAGTACAGAAAAGAGGCTAATATGTCGCAAGAAAAATTATCAGAGGTATCAGGTGTATCGAGAAACACAATATCACAATTAGAAAGAGGAATACACACAAATGTAACTAGAGCAGTTATGAAAAGTTTGTCTGTAGCATTAAACAAAACAGTCAAAGAAATTTTTTTTGAGTAGTTGCACAATATAATGTGCGAAAAAAGTAAAAAAATGTCGAAGGGAGTTTTTTGATGGAAAAGATACTAGAAGAATTAAAACAGATCAAAGAATTGCTTAAGATATCAAGCAAGGATAGATTACTCACAAGAAGTAATCTTATTGAAGAATATGGACTAACCAAAGATGAAACAGACAAAATTTTTTGCAGTAAAGTTATACCAGTAGTAAAAATGGGAAAGTCCTATAAGATATCACAAAAAACATTTGAAGAATATATGCAAAAAGGCTTGATTTGAAAGGAGGACAAGTTTTGAAAAAGAAGTGCAAGACAAAAATAATAGTAAGAATAATACAGTTTATAATTATAATAGCGACAATTATAATTACAAAAATAGCAATAGATTATGCATTTCTACAAAGAGGATATGAGTCAATAGGTGGAGAATATTTGATACCAGTTCTAGGTTTTATAATCGTACTAATAATTGAAGATATATATCAAAGTAGTAAAAAAAGAGAAAGACGTAAAAAGGGATGTGAAAAAATTGGAAATAGAAAAAGAAATAAAAAATGAAATAGAATTATCTATTCCAACTGCAATCGAAAGTAGATAATTCTAAACAAAACATAAAAAATATGTTCTATTATTATTTTACTATTAATTTTAGATAAAGTAAAGAAAATTAAACAAAGAAATGGAGGGAAACATGGCTGAAAGAAGAATGTTTGCAAAAACCATTATTGATAGTGATGTATTTTTGGATATGCCACATTCTACACAATTGCTATATTTCCATCTTTCTATGAGAGCAGATGATGACGGATTTATAAATAATCCTAAAAACATTATGCGATTAGCATCATGCAAAGAAGATGACTTAAAATTACTAATTGCAAAACAATTTATACTTCCATTTGAAAGTGGAATTGTAGTAATTAAACATTGGAAAATACACAACTATATAAGAAATGACAGATATAAAGAAACAAAATATCTCGAAGAAAAAGCACAGCTACTGCTAGAGGATAACAATTCATATAGTTTAAATAGTAATTTTGGTATACCAATGGTAGACCAAATGGATACACAGGTAAGGTTAGGTAAGTCTAGTATAGAGTTAGGTAAGGATAGTATAGATAATACAGCTGATGCTGATAAGCCTAATGTAAAAAATGCAAAAGCCAGCAAACGTAAATACGGAGAGTATAAACACGTTATGCTGAAGGATGAAGAGTTGCAAAAATTACAAAAGGAATATCCAAACTATCAAGAACTAATAACCTACCTAGATGAATACATTGAAATGAAAGGCTACAAAGCTAAAAATCATTATTTAGCAATTAGAAAGTGGGTTATATCTGCAGTAGAACAAAATAAAGCAAGAGGAGGATTGTATGGAACAGCTGTTGGAAACAATAAAAAGACTGAATTTAAAGAGAAAAACGGAAAACTCTACGACAGCATCGGAAACGAAATCATCTAAATGCAATATTTGTGATGGCATAGGTTGGATCTATGAATTGAATGAATATCCTCGAAGGTGTAGTTGTTTTAATGATTATATGGCTGTAAAGAAAAATGCGAGAATAAAAGAACTATTTAGTGAGGCTTATTCAGATTACACATTTGAGAATTTCAAAGTAGAGGATGAGTACCAGAAACGAATGAAACAAAAAGCAGTAGAGTTTGTAAATGCTAAAGGTATAAATTCAATACTACTATTAGGTCAAACTGGAAGCGGAAAGACACATCTTGCAGTTTCTATTGCAAAGGTACTACTAGATAAAGGTGCATGGATAGAACTAATGCCATATACAGAAGATATGATTTATATAAAACAAAATATGATTGAAAAAGAAGAGTACCAAAAGAAAATGTACAAATACAAAAACTGTAATTATCTCATAATAGATGATTTCCTAAAAAACACAGTTAGAGGGAATACAGTAAATGAAAAGGACTTCGGTATTATATATGAAATAATAGACTACCGCTATAAATACAGAAAGCCTGTTATTATAACAAGTGAATTTTTTATAGATCAGATGTTTAAGATGAACGAATCAATAACAGGAAGATTGAAAGAAATGGTAACACAAAATGATTATAACTTTTTAATTCAAATCAGTAACAAAGAAGGTAGAAATTACAGAATGCGAGGTATGGAAAGAATATGATTGAATTAAGAGAAAATCAGATAATCCAAACAACAAATGGTACAAACTATATTCTAAAACATGTATTAACTAGAGAAGGTGGAGTAATTGCAGTAAATGAAGATGGATATGACTTTTTTATAAAGTTTAGAGACTTTAAGGTCATACTCGATCCTAACATGGAAGAAGGTGGCACAAATGAACTATGTTGAGCCAATTAGAGATACTGAAGTAATACAAAGAATAGCATCCAATTTGAAACAGCAAAATGAACGTGATTACATGATGTTTTGTTTTGGTATTTATACAGGTTTAAGAATATCAGATATACTAAAATTTAGAGTAAAAGACATTAAGGGAAAACGTGGTTACAACATACGAGAAACAAAAACAGGAAAGCAAAAATCTTATGATTGGAATCCAACACTAAAAAAAGAACTAGATAAATATATAGATTCCAAAAAGGAAGATGACTATTTATTTCCATCTAGGCAGGGAAATAAACCTATTACAAGACAACGTGCATATCAAATATTAAAAACAGCTTGTGAGTATGAAGGAGTGTCAAATATAGGCACACATACACTCCGTAAAACTTTCGGTTATCACACATATCAAAACACAAAGGATCTAGGATTACTTATGGATATGTTTAATCATGCAAGTGAAATTATAACAATGAAGTATATAGGATTAACACAAGAGATGGGAAATAAAGCAATAAAGAAATTAAAGTATTTCTAAAAAAACAAAATGAGTTTTACAAAAATAAATTTTGCAAACTGCAATTTTGAAATCAAATAAAAGTATTGATAAAACAAGCATTTATAAAAGTATAGCAGTTTAACAAAATGTAAGATATGTAAAACTAGAAAGGAAAAGCATGGATATAAAAGGAGCATTAGAAAATTATAATAATTATTGTGTTCGAATTGCAGTAATCAATAGACAGCTTTTCAAATTAAAACAAGAAGAGGTATCATTAAAAAGTGCTAGTTTAGATGGTATGCCAAAAGCCACAGGATTTACTGAATCTAGTTTGGAAAATCAAATCATAGAAAAGCTAACAAAGATGGAAGAATTAGAGACAGAAAAGCAACAATTAAATCTTGAGATATCAATAATAGACAAGCTGATCCTAACCTTAAAGAAAAATACACAAGACATTGTAAATATGAGGTATAAAGAAAAAGTAACCATCGAATATATAGCAGACAAGAAAGGCAGAACGTATAGAGCAATAACTAGTATTCTAGGAAAAGCAATCGATGATATGCAGGAGGCATATAATAAAAGTTTATAGAATTTTGAAATCGTTACAAATTTGTAGCGATTTTTTCTGCATTTTTGTTTATATTTTTTAATAAGTATGGTATTATTATAGACATAAGAATAAGAAATAAAAAAGAAATGAGGAGTAATAATGAAATTAGTTATTTTTTCAGATATACATTATGCACCAGAGCCACCTGTAAATAATGGATCTATAATAGAGAGAAAGTTGACAGAACAATCAATTCCAGTTGTTAAAAAATTGATTGATGAAATTAATAATTCTATTAAGCCTGATGTCGCTGTTAATCTTGGGGATTTGATTGAAGACTTTAATGATCATGATAAAGATATTATAAATTTAAATTTTATATGGGATATTCTAAAAGATATAAAAGCACCTTTTTACTCTGCAATCGGTAATCATGATTTACGTTCAATGAATAGTAGAAAAGAAGTAGAGCAGATTATGGGGTATGATAATGCAACGTTCTCTGTAGATATTAAAGGATATCATTTGATTTTCTTAGGATTAACTGTTGATTCACAAATTGGAACAGCAGAAGGTGGAATACAAAAAACACGAATTGTGTCAAATGAAGATTTAGAGTGGCTAAAGCATGATTTAGAACAAAATCAGCTACCTATTATAGTATTTACACATTTTGGTATTGCTGAAGATGAGATGAAGGGGAATTGGTGGTTTGAGAAATGTCCAAATTCTGCACTTCTTCAAAATCGTAAAGAAATAAAGGATATTATAAAAAAACAAAAAAATCTATTAGCTGTTTTTTCAGGACACCAACATTGGACAAAGAAAGTAACTGAAGATGGTGTTGATTATTATGTCGTTGGATCATTAACTGAGAATATAAACGATGATGGTATTCCTGATGGTGTGTATTTTGTAGTAGATATAGATCAAGATGAAGTAAAAGTTACAGAAGATCATATAAGATTATAAATTAGGAGGTATAGCTATATGTATGAAAGTTTAAAAGATAAAGTTGTCTTAATAACAGGATCAACTTCAGGAATTGGTAGACAAATGGCAAGACAGTTATGTGAAGATGGAGCTACTGTTATAATAAATTATGCACACAATGAAGAACAGGCAAAAGATACAGAGAAAGAATTTAATGAGAAAAATTATAAATTTGATATAATGAAAGCAGACATATCTAATATAGATGATGTAGAAAAAGTGATGAATGAAATTAAAAACAAATATGGCAAATTAGACTTTTTAGTAAATAATGCAGCTACTGACTATATGGAGTCTATTGAAGAATTTGACATAGAACATTTTAAAAAAGAAATAGAAGTAAATTTAATTGCTAGATTTGTTTTAATACAAAAAGCTATACCATTGTTAAAGAAATCTAATACTCCAAAGATAATAAATATTGCCTCAAGATTAGCAGAAAGACCGATGCTTGATTCATCTGCTTATTGTGTAGCAGAGGCAGGAACAGTAATGCTTACAAAGGTTTCTGCATTAGAACTTGCAAAATACAACATAAAAGTAAATACTGTAAGTCCATCAATGACATTAACACCATTAGCATTGCAAAGCTATACAAATGAAGATATAGAAGAAATGTCAAGGAAAAATCCTTCAAGAAGATTAGGAACTCCTGAAGATACAGCAAATTTAGTATGTTTCTTATTAAGTGATAAAGCAGATTATATAAATGGAGAAAACCTTAATGTAAATGGTGGAATACTACTTGTATAAAAACAATAAAGGAGGAACGATGTGGATTTTAATAAATGGGTAGAAGATTTAAAGACAAATTGGATAAATAAAGATATCAACAAAATTATGGATATGTTTGATGTATCAGTTAAATATTTTGAAACACCATTCCAAGAAGTAATCGGATTAGAAAATATAAGAAAAATGTGGCATGATATAGATTCACAAGATATTAAAGAACTTACTTGTGATGTTTTAGGAATTAAAGATAATACAGTTATAGCAAGCTATATATTAATTTTAGCAAATGGTGATATTATAGATATGGTATATCAAATAGAATTGAACGAAAATAATAAATGTGTATATTTCAAACAATGGTATATGCATAAGAAATAGAGGGAAGTATGGATAAGGATTTTGAAAAATTAATTAAAGAGGCACAGAAAATAGCAATCAAACGAGAATTAAGTGATTATGGATCATGTGGACATGTTGGCTGTGCATTATTAACTCATAAAGGAAACATATATACTGGAATTAGTACAGATTTTAATTGTGCATTAGGAAATTGTGCAGAATATTCTGCAATATCAGAGATGCTAAAAAATAATGAAAGTGAGATAGAAAAAATAGTAGCATATTCAGCCAAAGGTAAGATATATGCTCCATGTGGTCGTTGTAGAGAACTTATAAGGATGGTAGATGAAAGAAATATTGATACAAAAATAATGGTAGAAGAGAACGAAATAGTTGTATTAAAAGATTTATTACCCAATATGTATATAACTAAAAAATTACCTAAAACTTGCCTATAAATTACCTAGTAATAAAAAATATATAATGTTAAAATATATAATAGCAATAATTAACAGAGCAGTCATTTCAAATGAAGTGGCTGTTTTTTGTGCATAAAAAATGAGTGAACTGAATCACTCATAAAAGAAAGGATTGCTGTACATACCTTTTACAAGGTACGGTTATGTTCAATATTGCTTTCACAATAATCACCATAACTTAATATGTTCAGTTAATTTTGACATATCAAAGTTCCTTTCTAGTAAGAATAATACCATAAAATGTGAGGGAAGTCAATATGCTAAAAAGTTGTAATAGATGTGGTGGCATCCATGACATTAACACTACTTGTAACAAAGGCAGAGTCTTTAAGAAAAAGGATACACAGGCGAGTAGATTTAGGAACGAATACAAGTGGAAACAAAAGCGAAAGCAAATCAAAGAAAGAGACAAATACTTGTGTAAGGTTTGCAGGGCAGATCTATTTCATACCACACATGTATATAACTATAACAAAACAGAAGTGCACCACATTGTATCGTTGGAACAGGACTTTGATAAAAGATTAGATGATGACAATCTAATTACTTTGTGTGCATACCATCATCATCTAGCTGAAATAGGAGTGATTCCAATTGCTATTTTGCAAATGCTAACTCCTGAAGATGTGGATTTCAAAAGAGTAAAAGAAAAGGCGGAAAAGATGATCCCCCCTGCCATAAATGGAAATAAATGAAATAAAAAAATCCACCCAACCGCTCCCTACAATTCACACCGCAAAAATATTTCCGTGAGTTTTTTGGAAAATATGACAGCAAAGTATTGAAATAGAGCGATTTTGTATTTTTAATTTTACACAAATTTTAGGTGTAAGGAAAGGTAAGAATATGAGAAGATATGAAAATGTAAAAATTGAAAAATTAATACCATATAGAAATAATGCGAGAACACACTCTGATGAGCAAGTAGAAAAAATAGCAAAGTCAATGAGAGAGTTTGGATTTATCAATCCTGTGTTAGTAGATGGTAAGTTTAATATAATAGCAGGACATGGTCGTGTACTTGGTGCAAAGAAACTAGGAATGAAAGAAGTACCATGTTTATTTATAGAAGATCTAACAGAAGAACAAAAAAGAGCTTATATAATTGCAGATAATAGACTAGCTGAAGATGCAGGTTGGGACAAAGAAATGTTAAAAATAGAACTAGAAGAATTACAAAATCTTAATTTTGACATTTCACTTACAGGTTTCGAGATGGATGACTTTGATTTTGGAATGGAAGAAACTGAAGTAGTAGAAGATGAGTTCGATGAAACTGTACCAGAAGAGCCAAAATCTAAAAAGGGCGAGATTTATAAACTAGGTAAACACTATTTGATGTGTGGCGATAGTACAGACATAAATGATGTAGAAAAATTGATGAATGGTGCAAAGGTAGATTTATTTTTGACAGATCCACCATATAACGTGGACTATCAAGGAGGCACAGGTTTAACAATTCAAAACGATAATATGGATGAAGATACATTTAGAGAATTTCTAAAAGTGTCTTTTTTTAATGCTAATGTAGTAATGAAAGAAGGTGCTGTGTTCTATATATGGCATGCTGATTCAGAGGGATATAACTTCAGAGGTGCTTGTCATGATATTGGATGGAAAGTTAGACAATGCTTGATATGGTGTAAAAACACACTTGTAATGGGAAGGCAGGATTACCATTGGAAACACGAGCCATGTCTTTATGGGTGGAAAGAAGGTGCAAGTCATCTATGGGCAAGTGACAGAAAGCAAACTACAGTTCTTGAATTTGATAGACCGAGTGTAAGCAAAGAACATCCAACAATGAAACCAGTAGGATTATTTGATTACTTAATTAAAAACAACACAAAGAAGGATGACATTGTACTTGATTTATTTGCAGGAAGTGGAACAACAATAATCGCTTGTGAACAAAACGGAAGAGTTGCATATTCAATGGAACTTGACCCAAGATATGTAGATGTTATTATTGCTCGTTGGGAAAAATTAACTGGCGAGCAAGCAGAAAGGATAGAGATAGAAAATGAATAATAAAAGTGTAAAACTATATTCAAATGAGATTGTATTTAGAGGGCATCCTGATAAAGTGTGCGATCAGATAAGTGATGCAGTATTAGATGAGTGTTTAAAACAGGATAAAAACAGTAGGTGTGGAATTGAAGTTGCAGGAGGCAAAGGTAAAATATTTATAACAGGCGAAGTAACAACGAAAGCCAAAATAAGTGTAGAAGAAATAACAAAGAGAGTATTAAGAGATGTTGGCTATTATACACACTATGACATCATAAATAATATTGGAATCCAAAGCCAAGACATCGCACTAGGAACAAATAACACAGTTGGAGGTGCAGGTGATAATGGCATGATGTTTGGATTTGCTTGTAATGAAACTACAAATTTACTACCAAAAGCAATGGTTATTTTACAGAAATTAAGTGTTAAATACGATGAATTGAGAAAAATAGATCCTCGTTTTTTATCAGATGGAAAAGCACAAATAACAGGATACTATGATGACAGTATGAGATTATTAAAAATAAAGACACTTACTATATGTTACCAAAACACAGAAGTAGAAAGAAAAGCAACAGATGAAATCATAAAATCAATAGCAGATGAGATTTGTAAAACACACAATATTGAAATAGAAGAATTTTTAATAAATCCTACAGGTAAATTCCAAACTGGTGGATTTGAGGCAGACAGTGGTCTAACTGGCAGAAAAATTGTAGTTGATACTTATCATTCATTTGCAAAAGTTGGCGGTGGTGCATTTAGTGGAAAAGATCCAACAAAGGTGGATCGTAGCGGTGCATATAAATCACGAGAAATTGCAAAGGAAATTTTGAAACAAAATAATCTTGAGTGGTGTCAAGTTCAATTAAGTTATGCAATAGGTGTTACAAAACCACTTGCTATATATATTGAATCAGATAAAGGGTGTTATTTTGTAAAAGAAGATAGCAAGTATTATGAAGAATGGATTTAGGTCAAGTTTTTAGACACATTTTTTTACGAATTTTTATATTTTTT
>CANAUI010000050.1 GCA_947364715.1 uncultured Clostridium sp. | reverse complement strand
ATTATGTGTCTTTTTATTTATCCAAAAACGGTAATTTAATTTTACCATTTATAAAAAACTGGAAAAATTAGTTATAACAAAAAACTTATCTAATGTAAGTTTAGAACTTGTAATTAAAATAAAAAAATGATATAGTAATAAAGAATTTAACAAAGGAGAGAGAGATGGGAAATTTGAATAAAACATATGAAAAAATAAAAAAAGAAAAAGGAGTTACATTAATTGCTTTAGTTATAACCATTATTGCTATGTTAATATTAGCAGGAATAACAATAAATATGGGTACTAATGCAGTTAAAGATTCAAAAGAAGACTCTTTGCTAAGTGAATTAAGAATAGTTCAAAATGCAATATTACAAAGAAAAACAAAATCAGATTTAACCAAAGAACCTTATCCTGGAGAAAAAATTATAGAAGCTAATATTGATTTAGAAGAAACAATAGAAGAAATGAATAACAATAAAGCACCAGAAGAAGAAGAAATTAATAGAAAAGATAATGATAATAGCAATTATTATTTCTTATCAACTGAAAATGGAGGGTTAAAAGAATTAGGAATTACTAATTCAGAAGATGCATATATTGTAAATTATAAAACAGGAGAAGTTATAAATTATACAACAAAATTAACAGGAAAAGGAAAAATTTTATATATCTATGCAATAGAACTTATTGAAAAAAATTAAAAGTTTTGTAAAAAAATAGAATCTAAAGTTTAATTACTGGAGTAAAGTGAGAAAGGTGAAAAAATATGACTGAAGAATTAAAAAAACAAATATTACAATTAAATATTCCAAAAGACAATATATTGTTTAATCAACCAATGTCAAAACATACTACTTTTAAAGTTGGTGGAGTAGCCGAATGTTATATTAAAATAGAAGATATACAACAGTTAAGAAATATTTTAAAATTTGCAAAACAAGAAAATATACCAATTACTATATTAGGAAATGGTAGTAATGTATTAGTATTAGATGGAGGAATTAAAGGGATTGTCTTAAATATTAGATTTAACAAAATAGAAATGATGAATTTAGATAAGAAAATTTTTGCAAATATTGGAGCAGGAATTAAAATTTCTATTTTGGGACATTTACTTTTAAAAAATGGTATAACTGGGTTTGAAGAATTATCAGGAATACCAGGAACAATTGGTGGAGCTGTTAGAATGAATGCAGGTGCACATGGTAAGGAATTTAAAGATATTATAAGTAGTGTTATTTGTATGGACTATGATGGAAATATTCATCAATTTGAAAATAAAGATATGAAATTTGAATACAGGAGTAGTATATTAAAATACAAGAATTATATTGTATTAGAAGTACACATGGAGCTTCAAAAAGGGGAAAAAAAAGATATCAAAGAAAAAATGGATGAATATGCAAATTATAGGAAAGAAAAACAGCCAATTGAATATCCAAGTGCAGGTAGTACTTTTAAAAGAGGAACAGATTTTATAACAGCAAAATTAATTGATGAAGCAGGGTTAAAAGGATATAGTATTGGAGGAGCAGAAGTTTCTTGTAAACATGCAGGATTTATCATAAACAAAGGAAATGCAACTGCAAAAGACATATTAGAATTAATTGAATATGTAAAAAATAAAGTGGAAGAAAAGTTTAATAAAGAGATAGAATTAGAAATAGAGATTATAGGAGAGAATTAAGATGAATGGTTTTATGCATTGGTTTAAATCAAGTACAAAAATGAAAAGATGGATTTTTTTAATTTTAATAGGAATTATATTATGTTGTTATGGAATAGCAGAAATATTGATAATGAGGGAAATTTCATTTCAAGAAGTAGGAAAAGTAATTGGTATATTTGTGATAGGATTTGTTGCAATTATTGTAGGATTAGTATATATCAATAAAAGAACATTAGAAGTATTAATAGAGTCTACAGATGAAAGGATGGAAAATAGAAAAAATGTAAATATCAATTCACTTATATTCAATAAAACTGTTTATGATAAAGGTCCTAATATTGTTGTAATAGGAGGAGGAACAGGATTAAACACTGTTCTTTCAGGATTAAAAAATTATACAAGTAATTTAACAGCAATTGTAACAGTATCAGATTATGGAGAAACTATTACAAATTCAAGAAGAGAATTACAAACATTACCATTAAATGATATAAAAGACAGTATTGTTGCTTTAGCGAAAAAAGACGAACAACTAGATAAATTATTTAATTATGAATTTAAAAGTGGAAAATTAAGAGGACTAGATTTTTCAGATATATATTTTCTAGCAATGAAAGAAATTAATGGCAATTTTGAAGACTCTATTATGAAAAGTAATGAAGTTATAAATATGGTAGGGAAAGTTATACCAGTAACTTTAGATGAAATGAAGATTATTGCAGAATTAGCAAATGGATATATCGTAGAAGAAAAATCAAGAATACCAGAAATAGTTTCTGAAAAACTAACAAAAATTAATAGAATTATGATTAGTCCAGCAAATTGTAAACCAGCACCAGGTGTTGTAGAAGCAATAAAAAAAGCAGACTGTATTATTATAGGACCAGGAAGTTTATATACAAATGTTATACCAAATCTTTTAGTAAATGGAGTTAATAAAGCAATTAAAGAAAGTACAGCTATAAAAGTATATATTAGCAATATTATGACAGAGCCAGGACAAACAGATAATTATAGTGTTGCAGAACATATAAATGCTATTATTGAACATTGTGGACAAGGTATTATAGACTATTGTATTTATGATACAGGAGAAATTATACCAGAATTTATAAAAAAATATAATTTAGAAGGACAAGATATTGTAGAACAAGATGTAGAAAAGGTGAAAGGTATTAAATTTTTGCAAAGAAATCTATCTATGGTAGATAAAGAATTTATCAGACATGATTCTAATTTAGTTGCAACTTCTATTATTGAACTTATTTGTGATGACTTAAAATATCAAGATAAGCAAAATGAGCCTCAATATTTAATGTTAAATACCAAATTGCAAGAAGAGAAAAGAATTAATAAAAAGAAAAAATCAATGGCAAGAAAAAATAAAAATGGCAAAAAAGTAAATGAAAAACAAATAAGAGGAAAAAGTAAATTTAGTAATAAATATAGTGAAAGAATAGCTTCTATAAGAAATGCAGATGAAAAAGCAAGAATAAAAACTGAAAATGTAAAAAGAAAAACAGAAAATATGAAAAAAAGGACAAGCAAAAGTAGTGAAGAAACAGAAATAATAAATTCAAAAAGAAAAACACCAAAAACAAAATCAGAGTTAAAAGAAGAAATGCTAAAAAAACTAAATGATAGTACATATAATAAATAAAATATGGAGGATAATATGAAATTTACAAAAGAAAGTTTAGATTTGGAAACAGGAATTACAAAAGAATGGTTAATTACAAATGGAATAGGAGGATTTGCATCTTCTACAATTATTGGAACAAATACTAGAAAATATCATGGATTATTGATAGCACCATTAAATCCACCAGCAAATAGACATGTTATTTTATCAAAATTAGATGAGGCTATTGAAATACAAGGGAAACAATATGATTTATATACAAATATATGTGAATCATATATTTCTCATGGATATAAATATCAAGATGAATTTGAAAAAGATTATTATCCTATTTTTAGATATAAAGTACAAGAAGTAGAAATACAAAAAAGTATTTGTATGGAATATAATAAAAATACAGTAGGAGTATATTATGAAATTAAAAATGGCAAATATGATGCAAAACTAACATTGGCACCTATTTTAAATTTTAGAGATTTTCATACAATGAATACAGGACACCATTTTAATGTAAAACAGCAAATAAATGGTACAAAAGTAAAAATAGTAATTGATGGTAAATCACAAGCACCAATATATATGAATTTATCAGAAGGAACTTATATTTCTCATGAAAATGATGAATTTAAGCATATGTTTTATATAGAAGAAGAAAAAAGAGGGTTTTATCCAGAAGAAAATCATGCAGTTACTGGTGTTTATGAAATTGAGATAAAAGCAAATGAAAAAAAAGAAATTTCATTTATATGTTCATTAGAAGAAAACATAGAAGAAAAAGATGTAAAAACAATATTAGAAAAGGAAATTGATAGAATTGATAAAGAAATAGAAAAATCAGAACTTATTTCAAAAACAGAAAAGAAAACAAAAAAAGAATCAAATAGAGATGAATTAATAAAAACATATATAAAATCAATTGACAATTTTATTGTATATAGACCAAATTTTAGATTACATACTATTATTGCAGGATATCCATGGTTTTTAGATTGGGGAAGAGATTCACTAATTGCTTTTGAAGGATTATTATTAGTTTCAAAAAAATATGACATGGCAAGAGAAGTTTTATTAACAATGGTAAGAGATGTAAAATATGGATTAGTGCCAAATGGATATTCAGGGTATGATAGTAGACCATTATATAATAGTGTTGATGCTTCTTTATTGTTGTTTGAACAAGTTCAAAAATATTTAGAATATACTAAAGATTATCAATTTATTAAAGAAAAAATTTATCCTAAAATGGAAAACATTATTAAAAACTATGTAGAAGGCAATAATGTGGATGGAAATAATATTTATTTAGATAAAGATGGATTAATAGTTTCAGGTACAGATGATACACAAAACACATGGATGGATGCAAAAATAGGGAATATAGCTGTTACTCCAAGAAATGGAAAAGTGGTTGAAATTAATGCTATGTGGTATAATGCAAATATGATTATGGCAAATCTAACTTTAAAAATTGGTGATTTATTACAAATAAAGATGTATAAAGATTTAGCAAAAAAATGTAAAAAATCTTTTGAGCAAAAATTTTATAATCCAAAAACCAAATGTCTTTATGATGTATTAGGAGATAGTAAAATAAGACCAAATCAGTTATTTGCTTTAAGTTTAACATATCCTATAATAGATGCAGATTCAGAAATTGCTAAAAATATAATAAATGTTATAGAAAAGAAATTATTAAATAATTATGGACTAAAAACATTGGCAAAAGGTGAAGAAAACTATGTAGAAGTATATGAGGGAAATAGTGTTAAAAGAGATAGTAGTTACCATCAAGGAATTACATGGACATGGTTATTAGGTTTATATTATAATTCACTTGTAAATATGAAAAATAAAGCAAAAAAAGAAGACAAAGAAGTTTTAAAAAACAAAATAGAAAAATTTGTAGAAAAGACCAATAAAACATTTAAAAAAGAAATCAACGAAAATGGTTGTATCGCAAGTATATCAGAAATGTATGATTCTGTGAAACCTCATTTGCCAAAAGGGGCATTTGCACAAGCTTGGAGTGTAGCAGAAGTTTTTAGAATCATTATGAGTAAAATGAATTAAGTCAATAAGGAATGAGATTAAAAATGAGAATATTAGGAATTGACCCTGGATTTGCAATAACAGGATATAGTATTATAGATTATATAGGAAATAAATTTTATTTAAAAACTTCTGGAGCAATATTAACAGAAGCACATACTTCATTTCCATTAAGATTGGAAAAAATCAATAAAGATTTAGACAATATTATTAAAACTTTTAGCCCAGATGTTATGGCAATAGAAGAATTATTTTTTAACAATAATGCAAAAACAGCAATTAATGTAGCACAAGCAAGAGGAGTGATTTTAGTAACAGCAAGGCAAAACAATTTAAATATATATGAATATACACCACTTCAAGTAAAACAAGCAGTTACAGGTTATGGAAGAGCAGATAAAATTCAAGTACAAAGAATGGTAAAAATGATTTTAAATGAACAAAAATTACCTAAATTAGATGATGTAACAGATAGTATGGCAATGGCTATTTGTCATGCACATTCATCTAAATTTGCACAGAAATTATAAAATAAGGATTAGATATAAATTATAATTTATTAGTAAAATCAAAAATGTGGAGAAATTATGATAAAAATAGAAGAATTAGAAAAAGAATTGAATCAAGAGATTTTAAAAAATATTTATATATTATATGGTGAAGAATTATTTTTGTTAGAAAATGTATTGAAAAAAATAAAGCAATTATTTGGTGAATGTATTAAAGGAATTAATTACATACAAATTGATGACACCAATATTGGTGGAATTATTTCTGATATAGAAACACCAGCTTTTGGATATGAAAAAAAATTAATTATTGCTAGAAATACGGGCATATTAAAAAAAGAAGGAAAACGAAAAAATGTAGAACTTGGAAAAACAAGAGATAGATTGGCAGAATATATAGAAACAAATATTAAGCTAATAACAGAAAGTGTTGTTTTAGTATTTATTGAAGAAGATGTAGATAATAAAACAGATTTATATAAAACTATTGAAAAATTAGGAAAGGTTTGTAATTTTGAATATCAAAAACCAATTCAAATAGAAAAAAGAATCAAATCCATTTGCCATGCATATAAGGT
Source organism: uncultured Clostridium sp. (assembly GCA_947364715.1). Lineage (GTDB taxonomy): Bacteria > Bacillota > Clostridia > TANB77 > CAG-508 > CAG-269. Next base: position 5,785 of record CANAUI010000050.1, on the reverse strand, counting down.
AAATATATCTGATAGTGAATTGAGATATTTTATAGAATGTTGTGGCACAAATATGCAAGAATTAATTAATGAAATAAGAAAATTAATTGAATATGTAGGAGAAAATGGAAATATCCAAAAAGAAGATATTGATAATTTATGTATTAAAAAATTAGAAAGTGTAATATTTGATTTAACAGATAGTTTAGGAAAAAAAGAAACATATAAAGCTTTACAAGTGTTAACAAACTTATTACATGCTAAAGAGCCTATACAAAAAATATTAATTACTTTGTATAATCACTTTAAAAAGTTATATCTAACAAAGATAGCTATGAGATATAATAAAGATATTATAACAAGTTTAAATCTAAAACCAAATCAAACTTTTTTAGTAAACAAATATAAAACACAAGCAAAATATTTTGATGAAAAAGATTTAAAGGCAATTCTTCAGAATTTAAGAGATTTAGATTATCAATATAAAATAGGGTTAATAGATTTACATATAGGATTAGAATCTATACTTTGTCGATATTGTTCTTAAAGTTCTATAAAATAAAGAAACAAAAAATGTTCAAAGATATCAAATTATAATGTATAATAAATGCCAATATTGCTAAAAATAAGAATAAAATTTTTAGCAAAGGTGATTTTAATAATGAAATTAAAAGATAAAAAAAGAAAAATATTTATTGTATGTATAATGATTGTATGTATTGCATCTACTATAGCTTATATATTTTTAAGTAATAATGAAGTAGAAGCATTATCTAAATATGGTTCAAGAGGAAATGAAGTAACACAAATTCAGACGAAGTTAAAAAGATGGGGATATTATAAAGGTAATATAGATGGAATTTATGGTAGTCAAACACAAGAGGCAGTTAGATATTTTCAAAGAAAAAATGGTTTAGCAGTAGATGGAATAGCAGGACCTAAAACATTATCAGCCATGGGAATATATAATTCATCATCAAGTTCTACATCATCTTCTAGTAATAATAGTAATGTTAATTTATTGGCAAGATTAATTTATGGAGAAGCAAGAGGAGAACCATATACAGGACAAGTAGCAGTTGGAGCAGTTGTAATGAATAGAGTTAAAAGTAGTTCATTTCCTAATAGTATTTCAGGGGTTGTATATCAATCAGGAGCATTTGATGTAGTAAGTGATGGACAAATTAATTTGTCACCAGATGCAACTGCTAAAAAAGCTGCACAAGATGCCATTAATGGTTGGGACCCTACCTATGGAGCTATTTACTATTTTAATCCATCAACAGCAACAAATAAGTGGATATGGTCAAGACCAATGACAGTAACGATTGGAAGACATAGATTTTGTAAATAATATAAATATAAAAAATGGGACAGAAATTCTCTTAGAGTATGCTGTTCTTTTTTTGTGTGGGTTGGAATAATTTATACCTTATAATCTTTTCGAAATGGAATTAATTGATTCTAGATTTTTTATTTTTTTACATTATACCACTTTCTGAAGTTTTATATAAAGTATACCTGTAAATAATACAAAGTTAATAAAAATATGAAAATGATTTGAATACAAATAGATAGTATGTTAGAATGAAGAAAGGAAAAGGTTGAGAAATAATTTAAATTTTCCAGACAGATACCTTAAGAAGGGAACGAGATAAATCATGATAGATTTAGAAAAAGATGTAAAATATATAAAAGGTGTTGGACCAACCAGAGTAAAACTATTAAATAAATTAGGAATATATACTTTAAAAGATTTAATTACATATTATCCAAGAAACTATGAAGATAGAAGTAAGCCAAAAAATATTGCAGAATGTATAGATGGTGAAGAAGTATTAATAGAAGCATATGCAAGTGGAAAAATGAGTGATGTAAGACTTAAAGGGAAAACTATGCAAAAACTAGTAATTAAAGATGAAACAGGTGTTGCTACAGCAATATGGTTTAATCAAAGTTATTTGAAAAATAAATTTGAGCAAGGAAAAAAATACAAATTTTATGGAAAAGTAAATAATACTTTTGGAAGAATAACAATAAATTCACCTGTATTTGATGAAGAAGGAAAAACATCAAATACAGGAAAAATTATTCCAATATATCCATTAACATTTAACTTATCACAAAATACCATTAGAAGAATTATGGAAAATGCTATAAAAGAAGTAGATGGTAATTTAGAAGAAACTCTTCCTGAATATATATTAGATGAATATAAATTAAAAGGAATTAATGAAGCAACTAAAAACATACATTTTCCACAAGAATTTAAAGATTTTAATATTGCAAGAAACAGATTAGTATTTGAAGAATTATTAACTATGCAGTTAGCTTTATTAGAATTAAAAAATAGTTATATTACAGAAAAAAAAGGAATTAAGTTTAGTGAAAGTGTACATATGTCAGATATTATTCATAAATTACCATTTCAATTAACCAATGCTCAAAAAAGAGTGTTAGAAGAAATTGATAACAATATGGAATCTGAAAAATCAATGAATAGATTATTACAAGGAGATGTTGGGTCAGGTAAAACAGTTATTGCCATGTGTGTTGCATACAAAGCAGTAAAAAGTGGTTATCAAGTAGCTATTATGGCACCAACAGCTATTCTTGCAACACAACATTTAGAAAATTTTAAAAAGATTTTTAATCAATTAGATATTAGATGTGAATTATTAATTTCAGCAATGACTAAAAAGAAAAAAACAGAACTACTAGAAAGATTAAAAAATGGTGAAATCGATATTTTAATTGGGACACATGCGTTATTACAAGAAAATGTTGAGTTTAAAAATTTAGGATTGGTAGTTACAGATGAACAACATCGTTTTGGAGTAAAACAAAGGACAACTATTGTAGAAAAAGGACAAAATCCAGATGTATTAGTTATGACAGCAACACCAATTCCTAGAACATTAGCTTTAATATTATATGGGGATTTAGATATTTCTATTATTGACGAATTACCACCAAATAGGAAAAAGATAGATACATTTGCATTAACAAAAGGAATGGAAGATAGAATAAATAATTTTATAAAAGTACAATTAGAAGAAGGAAGACAAGCATATATTGTATGTCCATTAGTAGAAGAAAATGAAGAACTAGATTTAAAATCAGTAGAAAAATTATATGAAAAATGTAGAATAGAAACTTTTCCAAATTATAGAGTGGAATACATACATGGCAAGATGAAAGCAAAAGATAAAGATGATATCATGATGAGATTTAAAAATAAAGAAATTGATATATTAATTTCAACAACTGTTATTGAAGTTGGCGTAGATGTACCAAATGCTAATATTATGGTAATAGAAGATGCACAAAGATTTGGATTAGCACAACTACATCAATTAAGAGGAAGAGTAGGAAGAGGGGAATATAAATCATATTGTATTTTAAAATATGAAGGAAAAGGTGAAACAGTTAGAAAAAGAATGAAAGTTATGTGTGATACTAATGATGGTTTCATTATTTCAGAAAAAGATTTAGAATTAAGAGGCTCTGGAGATTTTTTTGGAACGATGCAACATGGCCTTCCAGAATTTAAGATTGCAAATTTATTTGAAGATATGAATATATTAAAAGTGACACAAGAATCTGCTATTAAAATTATTAATAAAGATTCAAAATTAGAAAAACAAGAAAATGTTAGATTAAAACGATTAATTAGAGATAAATTTACAAATAGAATAGAAATATAATATTTGATAATATATAAGTAAGTTAGTTCCAATTATATGAATTGCATGAATGTAAAAAAATGTAAATGTAATATAAAGTAAAAAGTATATTTTGTAAAAAAAGATAAATATATCTAAAAAGGTATTATAAAATGATAGAATATTAAGGCAGAAAACTTTAGTAGAAACAATTGTGACTATAAGGAGGAAAAAACATGACACAAGAAGAAAAAATGATAGTATTAAAAGATGAAAGTGAAGCACGGTCTATAATAGCTCAGTTAGGGCTGTGTGTGAATCTGCAAGGGACCTTGTTTATCAAGGAGTTAATCCTTGGAATAAAAAAGGTAAAAGAATTAACGGATTTGGAAGTTGAGGCTATTTTAGCTTCATGGGAAAGTAGGCACTATGTGCCTATAAAGTTAATAAATCCTGAAGAGGAAATTCAGGTAATGGTAGATAATGTTAAATTGTCTATAATAGAAGGAGAAAAAGAGATAGAGTACAAGAGAAGGAAGGTAGAGTTGATATCTATGTATATCAAAACGATACCTGGATAATGTAATAAGTCATGGAAAAGACGTTAGTATTAGTTTTAATATTAACGTCTATTTTAAATAAAAAAGTTCGTATTTAAGTTTTTTATTTGATAAATATATTTATTGTTTTATTAGCTTGTTGGATGTTAATTGGAATATAAAAAATCTATGTCTTGGAAAATCTATGTCTATAAAAACAATAAAACAACTATTGACTTTTTATTGGAAAGGTATTAATATATATTTATATGCTAAAAAAGGATGTTGATATAGATGTTTCAACTAATTATAAAATTAATTGGTTTAATAATGATTTTAGTAGGTTCTATTTTAATATATGATGCAAGAATTATTACGAAAAGATTTTTTGGATTTGGTGATCAAAATGAAGGAGCAAATGGATTGAAGTTTATAGGATTTATACTAGCTTTAATAGGTGGTTTTATAATCTATTTTTCAATGTAAAATTTGCAAAAACTATTGACAAGAAAAATAGAGTTGTGCTAATATATTTATTGGTAGTTTAATATATGCGGATGTGGCGGAACTGGTAGACGCGCTGGTCTTAGGAACCAGTGTCAACGACGTGGGGGTTCGAGTCCCTTCATCCGCACCAGTACGAGTGTTTTTATGGGATTTCGTGTTCCATAAGAACACTTTTTATTTATGCTGATAGTTTAGAAACGTATTTCACATTTACGCCTTTTCTTGTATTTACTGTAACGTCTACATCAGGTATTTTAGGCAAATCAGGGATTTCTATTGCACCTATACAATTCCAATATATAGTAATAATTTGTACCGTTTCGCCACTATCTAATTTTTCTGCGTGATTTATTTTTATTTCGTCTATTAGTTCGTGCAGTACCTCTCTTGTTAATTTCTTTATTCTTGTATATTTGCGAACAGTAGCAATAAACATATCTGCTGTAACTGTTTTTTCTTCTGTTTTCTCTAATTCTGCACGAAGCAGTTTGATTTTTTCTGCTATTTCTGTTTGTTCATCTGTATATATTTTTGACATCTTCGCAAATCTTTCATCATCTATTTTTCCTGATAGATTATCTTCATACATACGATTAAAAATATTGTCTAGGTCTTTATCTCTTGCAATTAGTGAATTTAATTCTTTTTGTTTATTGTGTCTGTCTTTTTCAGCTGTCATTTTAGAATTACCCATTATAACCTCTGCAAATTGCTTTTCGTATTGTGTAGCAAATTTTGTAAGTCTACGTATTTCCTGTATAATAACCTGTTCTAAAAAGTCAACACGAATATAATGTGTTTGTGTGCAAGTGCCACGTCTATTATTATTACTAGAACAATTAAAGTATTTTATGTCAGGATTTCTTTGATTAAAGTGATAATTCATATTAGAGCCACAGTCTGCACAAGTCAGTAAACCTGAAAACATATTTGTTTCGCCAGTAGATGTCTTGCGTTTACGTGTTTTTCCTCTTTTTTCTTGTACTCTTTCAAAATCTTCTCGGCTTATAATAGGCTCGTGAACATCTTTAAATATTGCCATATGGATTTAGGTCAAGTTTTTAGACACATTTTTTTACGAATTTTTATATTTTT